>JBIKKN010000005.1:0-13617 GCA_044360335.1 Chlamydiia bacterium
CCCCCTAGAATTATAGGCAAAAACCATTTGAAATTTTCACTAGAGGATGGGGATAGATATCTAGAAGGAATAGGATTTAATATGGCAAACAGAAAACCATCCCTCTTAAAGAAGAATGTTAAATTGTTAATTGCGTTTACCCCCCACATAAATATTTATTTAAATAAATCCTCCATACAATTACAAATAAAAGATTTTATTGTAATTGCCGAAGAATAAATCTGAAAAAACCGCCACCAAAAAAATTTGCTAGCGGTTTTGAGAGGGAAAAAACTTTATTACATTGCTTGGTCAGCAGTTTCTGTATTAACAGTTCTTTTATTCAAATAATTCTTTTGATAATTTTTAATATCATCACTATGAATTACCCAAGCAGCTCCTTTACGAACAGCTTTTAATAAACCTATTCTTGTAGCATAATAAATTTTTTGCGGTGGAACACCTAACATTTTTGCTACTTGGTTTACGGAAAAATAACCTTTAAGGTTATCAAAAACAAGCTCGCCATCATGCATAGACTTAGCTCTTGAGTATTTTTTTCTTCTATACTCTTCTAAATCTTCTAAATCAATAGTCCATCTTGTAGCATCTTTAGATGCTCTTAATTTTCTTTGCTTAATAGCAACGTAAATTGCCTGTCTTGTTACATTATTTATTCTAGCTGCCTCTGTGATAGATACAACTCTATTATCTGTATTATCAGCATTTTGCTGCTCTATTATATTTTCTTTTTCAAACATTTTTATTACCCTCCTCTCTTAAGATAACTTTAGAAGACAACCATTGTTTTTTAAAGGAACTGACCATAATTAAAAAACCCCTATAGTTATCTTTATTTTTCATTTTATTTATTCTTTTACCCTTTTGAATAAGTAATTTTGCCATAAAAAAAGAATTGATATCAATCTTTTTCCCTTAAAAACGTAAAAAAATTAATAATTTCTGTAAAATTTTCAATAAAACTATTAAAATAGCTAAATTATTGCTTTTTTTCTCTAGATAGAAACAGGCCAATCTACTATGCTGCAAAAAAGTCTAAAGGAATAATAATGACAATAAAATTTTTTAAATATTTTTTTATTACCTTAATTTTAATTAGTTGCAATCTTTTTGCAGTTGTTGCCCCTCCCCTTTTAACGGCACACGACACCTATGCAAAGGCAGAAGAGATTTTAAAAGTTCATGCAAAGTATAAAAAAGTAGATAAAGCAATAATTGGGAGAACTTTCAAAAATTTCATAGATAACATTGATCCGATGAAGCTCTATCTATTTGAAAATGAGGTAGATAAATACATAAATCCCACAGACAACTTTTTAATGGTTGCGGCAGAAGATTATGAAAATGAGAACTTTGCGTTTTTTTCCGACCTTTACAGTACCTTTTTAAAAGCCATAGAAAGGAGAAATAGCTTGGAAAGTACTATTTCTTATAAAGATCTCCCAAAAGCGGTAGAATTTAAAACAATAGAGGCTATGGGCCATCCAAAAGATATCGAGGAGTGCAAAAAAAAGCTTCGATTGATTAAAGCTTTGCAAGAAGAGTCAATTTCCCTACTTGAAACAGATAAACAAGATAAACAACGCTCTTTTATCCTTAAAAAACGTCTAAACTACGAAAAAGAGCTAATTACTGAATCATCTCTTGAAAGAACTCGTATGGTTCACGCCTTTTTTCTTAAAAGCCTTGCCGAATCGTTAGATTCCCACACTACGTACTTTACTCCAAATGAAGCAAAACAGTTTATAGTCCACATCCAACAAAGATTATTTGGGATTGGAGCCATCTTAAGCGATACAATGGATGGACTATCTGTTGTGAAACTAATTGAAGGGGGGCCAGCTTTTAAAGCTAAATCTTTGAAAAAAGGGGATAAAATCATAGCTGTAAACAACGAATCTGTAATTGGTATGGATTTATCTGAAGCAGTTGATTTAATTAGGGGGCCAAAGCAAACAAAAGTTATTTTATCCATTGTTCGTACCAAAGATAGTTTAAAAGAAAATTTTGATGTAGAAATCATGCGAGATGAAATTGTTGTAGAAGAAAGTAGGTATACAAAAGCAATAGAGCCATATGGGGATGGGGTAATAGCCCACCTTCATTTGCACTCATTTTATGCCGATCCAAAAACTTCCTCAGTAATAGATTTACGTAATGAATTAATAGAAATTCAAAAAAATCATAATCTAAAAGGGGTAATCCTTGATTTAAGAAATAATGGTGGAGGGCTATTAACCGAAGCTATCAACGTCTCTTCCCTCTTCATAAACAAAGGTGTTGTTGCAGCAATAAGAACCCATACAGGTGATATAAGTCGCCTTCGCAATATAAGTGATAATAAAATATGGGACGGTCCCCTTATTATACTTACTAACAAAGGGTCTGCATCTGCTTCTGAAATCGTCTCTTTAGCGCTTTCAGATTATGGAAGGGCCATTATTGTGGGTGATCGAAGAACTTTTGGCAAAGGGTCTCATCAGTCGGGCTCTTTTTTTGATGCATCTGCAGAAAGGATAAACCCAAAAGGGGAATACAAAGTAACAGGTGGAGTCTATTATACTGTAGGGGGAAAAAGCCCGCAATTAACAGGAGTTTTATCAGACATAATAGTACCAGGTCTTTATTCCAAAACAGAAATTGGAGAAAAATTTACTAAATTTCCCCTAGAAAATGACTCTATAGAACCACTTTTTCAAGATGATCTAGCTGATGTACATCCCCTATACCGTTTTAAAATCAAAAAAGCTTTGGGGCAAAATTTACAAACTAAGGAATCTATTTCTAAATACCTTCCTATACTTAAAAAATCTTCCGAAGAAAGGATAAAACAAAATAAAGATTATCAAAACTTTTTAAAAGCACTAGAAAATCCTTCTGACACTACTTATATAGATGAATTATTCACTCAAAATGATCTCCAATTGCAAGAATGTATGAACATTATGAAAGAATTTATCCTCCTTCATGATAAAAAATAATAGATGGGTTTTGCTTTTTGCCCAAATATTTTTATTTTTGCATAAGGAAAGTTTTTAAGATCGAAAATAAATCTGCATTTTGCTATTGTTTTTGCTATGGAAATTAGAACTCGTATTGCTCCTTCGCCAACTGGGCACCCACATGTTGGGACATTATATATGGCACTTTTTAATTTGATTTTTGCTCGAGCAAATCATGGTAAGTTCATCTTGCGAATTGAAGATACTGATCAAAAACGCTCCATGCCAGAGTATGAGCAAAGTATCTATGAATCTCTTCATTGGATTGGCCTTCAGTGGGATGAAGGGCCAGATGTTGGCGGAGCTTATGGACCGTATCGCCAATCAGAAAGAAGTGCTATTTATAAAAAATATTGTGATAAATTGCTTTTAGAAGGCAAAGCTTACAAATGCTTTACAACTGCCCAGGAGCTTGATGAAATCCGCATGGTTGCAGCAAAAACTGGCAGTAAAGCCGGCTATGACAGACGGCACAGAAATTTAACAGCAGAGGAAATTGAAGCTTTTGAAAAAGAAGGTAGACCTTTTGTGGTAAGGTTAAAAGTTCCTTTAACCGGAGAAGTGCAATTTCATGATCAAATCAAAGGTATTATAAAAGTTCCTTGCCAAGATGTTGATGATCAAGTTCTTATGAAGTCCGATGGCCTTCCAACCTATCATTTAGCAAATGTGGTGGATGATCATTTAATGAAAATTTCCCATGTGATTCGTGGCGATGAGTGGGTAAGCTCTACACCAAAGCATATATTAATCAATCAAGCACTAGGATTTACTCCTCCAACTTTTCTACATATGCCCCTTTTACTTGGGGTGGATGGGAAAAAATTATCCAAAAGAAAAAATCCAACATCTGCATATTTTTATAGAGATTCAGGTTATTTACCAGAAGCTTTTATTAATTTTTTAACCCTTATGGGCTATAGCATGGAGGGGGATAAAGAGATTTATTCTTTAGAAGAAATTATACAAAGCTTTAATCAAAAAAGAATAGGCACAAGTGGAGCTATTTTTGATGTTACAAAACTTGATTGGATCAATCAGCAATACATGATCTCAACCATTAAAGAAGAAAATTTGTGGGATCGAATCAAAGAATGGGGCTTTAAAGATGAGTTTATGCAAAAATTAATGCCCCTTGTGCACACTAGAATGAAAACATTTGGTGATTTTATCGATTTATGCAGCTTTTTCTTTGTAAATCATCTACCATTAACAGAAGAATTGCTTTGTCCAAAAGGGAAAACTCCCCTGCAAAGCTGCTTTATTCTCCAAAGTTTTTTATGGAATTTAGAAGAAAAAGGGTGGACAAAAGAAGGTATTGAAGAGAGCGCAAAAAGTGTAAACGATATTTTTGGCTTAAATTTTAAAAAAGAATTAATACCTATTTTATTTGCTACTTTTATGGGTAAACATAAAGGGCCGCCACTTTTTGATTCTATTGTTTTACTCGGAGAGCATAAAGCAAGGGCAAGGATTTTAGAAGCAATTAAATTTTTAGGGGGGATATCTAACAAAAACATGCCCCTTATTCAAAGAGCTTTTGAAACCAAAGATGGCCGAGGGTTATTTTTAAGTACATGAGCAAAATACTAAAATATACCCTTAAAGATCCATTTTTAGCACCTATTACAAAAGTTATCCCTTTGAATAAAAAGGGGTCTACAAAAGCAAACAACCATTTAGAAATTTCTATTAGTGGATCAAATATAGAGTATGAAGTAGGTGCAAGCTTTGGCCTTTTGCCACAAAATAAACCTTCTGAAGTGGATAGAATTTTAGATATTTTAGGCGCTAGCAAAGAATTTACCGTTTCTTCTGAAAAATTATCTTCAAAAATTAGTGTTTATGATTTTTTTTTAAATCATGTAAACTTACAAAGGGTAACAAAAAAAATAGCAGATGCCCTTATTCCCTTTCAACGGGATGAAAAACTTTTACATTTATTAGAAAAAAGTTGGACAGAATACACAAAAAACCATGATTTAGTAGAATTTTTAGAAGAGTTTTATGTTTTTAACCTTGAAATTCAAACTCTTATTAATCTTGTTTCCCCATCTCTTCCTCGCTTTTATTCTGTAGCCTCGTCTCAAAAAGTTGTAGGTGATAATGTTCATTTACTTGTTGCCGATTTTAAATATTTAAAGGGAAAAAAAGAATTTAGAAGCCTTACTACAGAGCATATACTAACAAAAAATTCTATAAGGTTGTTTCACCAAGTAAATCCATCTTTTAAGCTCCCATCTAATGATATACCCATTATTATGATAGGTCCTGGAACAGGAATTGCTGCATTTAGAGGTTTTTTACAAGAAAGAGTTTTCAATGGATGTAAAAATAATCTTCTATTCACTGGGGATAGAAATCAGGCATTTGATTTTTACTATGAAGAAGAATTAAAAAAATACCAAGATGATGGTTACTTAGAATTGTTTACCGCATTTTCAAGGGATACTTTAAACAAAATCTATGTACAAGATCGTATGTGGGAGCAAAGGGAAAAATTATATGAGCTGATTATGAATAAGGGGGCTGAAATTTTCCTATCAGGGGATGCTCATTACATGGCAAAGGATGTGGTTTTTATTTTAGAGAAAATCTATTCTTATTGCTCAAATCTTTCCCCACAAAATGGACATGAGTTCATAAAAGATCTTAAAAAAGCAAAACGTTTACATTTAGATGTCTACTAACTCACCTTACGCAGAAATAACAATAGGCCCATCTTTTGTCATTAATATTGTATTTTCATACCTTATCCCCCATTTGCCAGGAAAATATAAACCCGGCTCAATAGTAAAAAAGATATTTTCTTCTATAAAAATATTTTTTTGACTGTGGGAAAGTCTTGGAAATTCATGAACCTCTAACCCCAAACCATGGCCTAAAGAGTGTCTTAAATACTTTTCTACACCATTTTCCTTTGCAAAATAGCGAACTTTTTCATCTAAAAGGGCAAACTCCACCCCTATTTTTGCTGTTTCAAAAGCAATATCATAGGAGGTTTTTACAAGATCAAAATCCTTTTTCCAGCTCCTATATTTTTCCATATTATTCTCCTTTTCAAAGAACAATACGCGCGTCATATCAGATGCATAACCCTCCAAAGTTGCCCCACAATCAATAAGCACAGCCATTGCTTTTTCTAACTTTTTATCACCACTGCGATAGTGAGGGTAAGCGCTATTTTCCCCAAAAGCAATAATAGGATCAAAAGATAAAAGCTCTGCCCCGTTTTCTCTACAATATTTTTCATACTCCCAAGCAACCTCTTTTTCTGTGATCCCTTCCTTTAAAATTGATAAAACATATTCATATCCCCTATAATTTAAAGCTCCAGATCTTTTCATTTTCATTATTTCATAAGTATCTTTAATAGAGCGAATCTTCTCTATAATATTAGACTCTTCTACTAAAGCCTCTGGAAGAAGCTCTTTAAAATGTTTATATTCCCCATATGTTAAAGTTTTACCATCTATATAGATTTTTTTTGGTGATTTTTCTTTTAAATAGGCATCTAAAGATCCATTTTCTTCCAAGTAAACTTCCACCCCCTCCATATCTTTACAAGCATCAATATATCTAGCATCTACAAAAAATACAGCCTTAGTAGGAAAAACTAAAACTGTACCCTTAGAAACTTTTTTACCAGTAAAATAGTAGATATCAATTGGGTTATTTATAAACCTCATCCCATCTTTTACCTTTAACTTATGTATTCTTTGCATAGCGATCTTATATCCTTTTTACTAATGGTTGTGCCTAGATTTTCCCCTCTAGATTTTTCTATCAAAAAAACAGCTTCCTCTTCTGTATACTTTTTTTTCCTTAAAACTCTATTTATTATTTTTTCTTTTATCTCTTCTACCATCTGCCCACTTTCCAAAAGATGTAAAACATATAAAAAAATCTCTTCTACAGATTTTTTAGCAATATCTGGCATTTTATTTATCTTTACCGAAGTAGCCTCTTGAGAGAAAAAAATCCCCATCTCATTAAAAGAAGATTTATATTTTTCACAAACCGCAATTTCCCCTTTTGTTAAAAAAATTTCCTCTTCATTTAATAGATATTGAGGGCTTAAGCAAATCTGCTTACTATTTTGCTCCCTTTCTAAAACAGATAAATCTATTAAAACATTCCCCTTTTCTTCAATAGAAGTAAACTTTGGATGAGGAGCAACAACTTCAACTACGACAAGTTCATCCCATAACATTTTTATAGAAATACTCCCTTTATCCTCAAAAAATGAAGGTACAAACGATTTTACCCCACTATAGCTTGCTAAAGAAATTTCATCTTTTTTGTCCACAAAGTTAAATTCTTTAAAGCTGTTTTCTCCCCACTTTTTAGGAAAAATCATCCCCCTTTTTTCTTCCTTAAAAGAACCTGTAAGGGAAGAAATTATAGCTTCTCTTACAACTTTAAAAACATTTTCTTCCTCTTGAAAACGGACCTCCTTTTTTTGAGGATGAACATTTACATCAATTTTGCTCGGATCAAAGGTTAGTTCAAGAAAAAATAAGGGGAAATCCCCCTTGCCAATAGATGTTCCAAATCCTGCTGCAACTGCATTGCTAACTAAAAGGGAATAGACATTACGCCTATTTACTATTAAGTATTGCCCTAACCTATTGCTCCTTGTTTTTTCAGGCGGTGCAATAACTCCCTGTACCCTTATACCATCTAAGAAAAAATCAACTAAAACTTTTGGAGCAAAAAAATCCTTACCAAGAACCTCTTCTAAACGATTTAAGGCGCCCCCCTCCACATAAAAGACTTCCTTTTCATCTACTTTTAAGGAAAATCCCACCTCCTTATGACAAAGAGAAAGATTTGTTATGCACTTTATCACCTCGGTGGTAGATGGGCCCCTTGCTTTTTGAAACTTCTTCCTTGCAGGGGTATTAAAAAAAAGATTTTCTATTTTTACCGATGTTCCCCTTTTCCTGCCGCAAGGAAAAATTTTTATATCCTTACCACCACTACAAGTAAGCACCACCCCAACACCCCCAGTAGAACTTTCGATAGTACAATTGGAAACTGAACTTATTGCAGCAAGAGCCTCCCCCCTAAACCCCATAGTGGTAAGCCCCTCTAAATCCTCAAACTCATTTATCTTACTTGTTGCATACCTTTTAATAGACATCTCTACATCTTCGGCACTCATACCCTTTCCATCATCTGAAACTTCTATCAAAAAATGGCCGCCCCCCTTTATCTCTATAGCTACTTTACTAGCCCCTGAATCAATAGAATTTTCAATTAATTCTTTTACAACAGATGCAGGCCCCTCCACCACTTCTCCTGCTGCTATTTGATTGATCGCTTGATCTGATAATATCGAAATTGTCCTTGCCATAAACCTTCCTTAGGTAGCTAGCAAGTATACAAAATACCCCTTCCTTTGACAAGATTAATATAAAATTAGATTAATTAATCTTTAATTGACCTTAATTAAATCTTTAAATATAATTGTATTTATAACCATTAACAAGGAGAAAAATATGGCGATTCAAAAAATAATATCAGAAACACTAAGCCCTGCTTTAACAACAACTTATAATAATGTTAGCTCTTCTTTCAAAAAAGTGCTTACATCCATAAAAAGTTTAGCTAATAAATTTTTTACAGGGGTAGCAAACTTCTTTAACAGTATACAATCTACTCTAAAAGATCCACTGGGGCTGTCAAAAATAGGTTTTGGGTGTTAACAAAACCTCCATTAAATAGTAGGAGAATAACCACCAATTCTCCTACTATTTGATAAATTCTTTCAACCAATTAAAAAAGGGGCATTTTACTTATTGCTATTATTTAGTTATTTAAATATAATTTAGTTTACAAAATCTTTAAAAGAAAAAAATATGGAAAATATTGCAGCAGTTTCTAAAGTAGCAGTAGCAGTTGTAACAAAGGGTGTTAAAAACATTAGCAACTCCTTCAAAAAGATATCACCATCTATTAAAGATTTATTTGCTAAATTTTTTAGTTTGATAGCAAATTTTTTTTCAAAAACACCTAAGATTATAAAAGTCCAATACAATATGGTTGGATTACAAAATTATCTTTCATCCACATACCAATATGCAAAAAGCCCGCATCTGTTTATTGAGTACCCTAATAAAGAACCCCAATTCTACGAAGAAGATATCAAACAATTAGAGGAAAAGGCCATCAAAAAAATTGTTGGGGAGGAAGAGTTTAATAGAGTTCAATTTGAAATTAAACAATCTAAAGACAATGGAATTGAAAATACTGCTAACTATAAAGTAAATCAAAAGCAAAAGGATGATCTTTTAAAAAATTTAGTCAAAATAATGCTAAAATTAATAGATGAATCAATTCAAGACTCCTACACCCTCTCTCTATCTAAAGATTATAACCAAAAGTTAAAAGATTTCATTGAAAGAAGGTACACTAATAAATTACGTACAGAAAATGGATAATTATATACTCACCTTTGCTAAAAATAAGGGAGAATTTCTAATAAAATCGGGATTTGCATAATATTAAAAATTTATTCTTAATCGCTACTATCCTAAAAAATTATTTTAAAGCCAACATTACCCTACCCCCTACCCTACCCTACCTAACCTACCTATCCTATATCTGAAATTTTTTGAATTACCTAACTACCACATTTGCAGTAGTTTAGATGTTTATTTTTTTATAATTTAAATTTTTAATTAATTTATTAATTAATTTAAAGAATTTTTAATTGATATTAATTAAATATATAAATATAATTATGTTAATTAAACCATAAAAGGAGAAAAAACATGTCAAGCATAACAGAAACATCCAGTGTAGCTTTACCAGCTCCAACAACCAGTTTTAAAAAAATTAGCAACTCTTTCCAAAATGTATCACTATCTATTAAAAATATATCCGAAAGATTTTTTAATTATTTAGCAAGCTTCTTTCCCGCTAAAAAGGCTAACACAGCCTTACAGCTTCCAGTAGAAACACCTCTATTTATAGAATTTCCAATAAATTTGGTTGGATTAATAAATTATACTAAGTTAACATATCGAAGTTTCCCAAGACCGGAAGAAGCGCTATTCAACAAATATACAATTTCAGAAATAGAACGTAAGGCTATCGAAGAAATTGTTGGAGAGCAAGAATTTAATAGAGTTCAATGTGAAATTAATGATTGCTTAAAAAATGGAATTGCATGCACTGTTAACTATAGAATAAATCAAAACCAAGTGGATGATCTTTCCAAAAATCTACCAAAAATAATGCTAAGAATACTACAAACGAAAATAGATGATCGGGTAGCTTACGAACTAGATGCAACAGACTACATAAATATAAAGAAAACTTTTATAAAAAGATACTCTACTTATCTAGATAAACAACAGGGATAATTATACACTCACCTTAAGTAAAAATTAGAAGATTTACTTAAGGTGAGATCAAAAAGTTGGAGCGCCCCCATCCACACTATTATTTGGTTAATTTTTGAAAATATTTTAAATAAGATGTTTTTCTTTATTGTTGTTAATTAACTATTTGCATATAATTATATTTACAAAATCTTTAAAAGGAAAAAATATGGAAAATATTGCAGCAATTTCCCAAGTAGCAGTAATAGTTGCAACAAAGGGTGTTAAAAAAATTAGCGACACCTTCAAAAATCTATTAGTATCTATTTAAAATTTAGCTAAGAAATTTTTTAACTACTTAGCAAGCTTTTTTCGCGCTAAAGAATCTACCCCGACCTCAGATCCAAAAAAGGGCGACCCCGAATTAATAGATGTTCCAATTTATACAGTCGGATTTGAATATTGCAGTCAATATACCACTATTGAAGAGGAAAAAAACAGGAAGCTTAAAATTTATGAGGGGTGTGCAATCCTAAAAGTTGTAGGCGAAAGGGAATATAATAGAGTGAATGACGTATATGACGAAAATGCTTGTTATCATATAACTAAAGATGAGCAAAATAAGCTTTTGTACGATTTACCAAAGATTGCTCTAGATATAATAAAGAGAGAGATAGAACGCTATCGTAACAATAATATGATAGAACATAGCTTCGCCGTGGTTGTAAAAGGCTATCTTATGGAAACTTTTCCTTATTTAGAAGATTCCGATCAGAAATAATTATATACTCACCTTTGACAAAAGGAAGAATATTTTTGTAAGGTGAGTTAAAAAAAGAATGATTGTAAAAAAAAATGCAAGGTTTCATAATAAGGGGTATGAGAATTATATCCACACTTGTTACACTTGCTGGACTTGGCTATGGCGCTTATTGGATAAGTGAAAATCGCCCTGAATTAAAAAGGGAAGTGATTGAGTTTGTTAATAGCGGTAATTTTAACACCTTAGAAGCAAGATATACTGCCAAGCAAATTATGGATATCCATAAAAAAGAGCTCCTTAAAACTGATCAACATAAATTCCTTGAGTCGAAAACTCAGTTTTCTCCCTACCTTTTAATGGAAGTAAAATACACCAAGCAAAACACAGAAACTGGGGAAGGGGTAATTCTTTGGGATCTTGTAGATGGGGAGATGGTGATAAATTCCAATCGTTGGGAAAAAACTCATGGCTATTGTGACTGCATAAAAAATAATATTGATCAAAATGAGTTTCGTATTATAAATGCATTATCCCTTCATAGCGGCACTTTAGATAGAGAAAGTTTGGTTAGAATTTTACAAGTGGAAAATGATGTTCTTGGAAGGTGGCTTGTTTCTTGTCAAAAGAAAAAGCTTATTGTTCAAACAGGTAGCTTTTATAGACTGCATTTACAAACCCCCCGCCTTGCTCTTCGACCTGAAACAATCATTGATGATAGAATTGTTACCAAATCTTATAAATCCTCTGAAAGGATGAGTAAAAAATTCTCTCATAACCAGGTAAAAAGAATTGCCGAAGCCTCCTTTGGCAAAGATTTTGCAGTTCGTCATACTCTTGATGTGTATATGCCCATTTATAGCATAACAGTAGAAAATCCAGATGGTTCTCACCATACAAGCTATTGGAATGCAATCAATGGCTATGAGCTAAAATTTACCTCCCTTTTAGATTAAAGCTCACCTTACGCAAAAATAAGAAAAGTTAAAAACCAGAGTTTTAATTGATTTAAAAAGAGTAAAGGGTTATAGTTATTAATCTTTGGAAAGATGGCTGAGTGGCCGATAGCGCTTCCCTGCTAAGGAAGTATACTCCTTAAAGAGTATCGAGGGTTCAAATCCCTCTCTTTCCGAAAACTTTAGTGTTTGAAATAACAAAGGGCGGTTATGAAAGGGCAGGCTTCTTTTAACAAAACAACCTCTACTCCTGCTTCAAAAGAAGCTGAGATGATGGTGTTAGGATGTATGCTTACCCATCACAACTCTTTGGCAGTTGGCGCAGATAGCCTAGAAGACACAGATTTTTACTACAAAGAACACCAATTAATTTTTGCAGCATTAAAATCTGTGTATGCAAAAGATAAACCTGCAGATGTGCATTTAATTGCCGAAATGTTAAAATCTAACAAGCAATTAGAAAACATTGGGGGCATTTCTTATTTAACAGAAGTTGCCCTATTTGCAGGAACTTCTGCCTACATCGAAGAATATGTAAATATTATAAAAAATAAATCCATTTTAAGAAGGATGATTCAAGCGGCCTACGATATACAAAAAAGCGCTGCTGAGCAGCCAGAAGATGTAAATTCTGCCTTAGATGAAGCCCAGAGTAAATTCTTTAAAATCAGTCAGTCTACGAACACAAATGTCGGTCTATCCATAAAAAGTCTTTTAGATGGTACCCAAAGTGAATCAAAAGTTCCCTATTTAAAAAATCTCCAAGAAAAACAAGAAAAGTATTACAATAGGGATCCAAACAACCCTGTGACCTCTGGAATTTCTTCTGGGTTTAAAGATTTAGATAAACTTCTTGGAGGGCTAAATCCTGCAAATTTAATTATTGTAGCTGGTAGACCCTCTATGGGAAAAACTGCTTTTGCTTTAAATATTGCCGAGCACATCTGTTTTAATCTAAAAAAACCTGTGGCAGTTTTCTCCCTTGAGATGACAGCAGAAGAACTTCTTGGAAGGATGATCTGCACAAAAGCAGAAGTTCCCTCTGAAAAGATCAAAACTGGAGCTTTAGATGGTGCAGAATACCAAAGAATTGTTGCAGCAGTTAGTGAGATGGAAAAGCATACCTTTATCATCGATGATCAACCAGGACTTAAAATTACAGATCTTAGAGCAAGGGCAAGACGCCTTAAAGAAGTTTATGATATCCAGTATCTAGTAATAGACTATTTACAACTTTTATCTGGGTCAAAAGGTCACTATAACACAGAAAATCGTCAAACAGAGATTGCAGAAATTTCAAGGATGTTAAAAAATTTAGCAAGGGAATTAAATATCCCCATTATATGTCCATCTCAGCTTTCCCGAAAAGTAGAAGAAAGGGCAGGTCATAGACCCATGCTTTCAGATCTTAGGGAGTCTGGATCTATTGAGCAGGATGCTGACTGTGTGATGTTTGTTTATAGAAGAGATTATTACAATGCAACAGATCATCCCGGAATGGCAGAAATTATTATTGCAAAAAACAGACATGGTAGCATTGGTGATATTAAACTTGCTTGGCGTAAGGA
>JBIKKN010000109.1:0-3849 GCA_044360335.1 Chlamydiia bacterium
TTTAATCAATCTTTATTTCCCCTTTTTAATTAAAAGCTAGAGAGTTTTTCCTTTATCTCTTTTTCGGTGTTTAATAAGGAGGAGTAAAGGGTTTGCTTTTCTTCAATTAGCGCCCTTGGAGCTTTATCAGTAAAATCTTTATTAGAAAGTTGCATCTTCAGATTTTGTATATTTTGTATGGTTTTTTCTAAAGTTTTTTGAAGGCGAATCTTTTCTTTTTCAAGGAGACTTTCTGGAATAAAAACTCTAATTTTTCTGTTTTTACTGGTAGCAATTGAGCAATGGGAAGGGGAATTTGGTAAAAGGTCATAAAATTGTATAGAAGAGATTTTGGAGAGGGAGTGGAAGATATTTTCATAATCTTTTAAAGGAGAATTTTTTTCTTCTATATCGACCTTTATTTTTTCCCCTGGGGGAATGTTAATTTCCCTACAGATATTTCGAATAATATGAAGAGTTTCTTTTACTTGTTCAAAAACATCTACTGCATCTTTTTCATATATATTGCAAACTGGTAAATTGCAAAATGCACACCCTATTTTAGTAAAATCTTCCTTTATTTGATTTAAAAGGGGGTGGTTGGAAAGTTTAAAGTTTTCTTCTTTTAGGATAAAAAATAGCTCCTCAGTAATAAAAGGGGCAATAGGATGAAGAAGTTTTATACTTGCTGTTAAAATTACTAATAAAATTAACTTTTTATTTTGCCTTTCTTCTAAAGATCCCATTTTTTCATAAAGATATGGCTTGCTAATTTCAATATAGTAAGCGCAAAAATCATCCCAGAAAAAGCGGTAAAGAGCATTAAAAAGATTTGCAAAGTTAAAGGATTCGATAGCTTCATGGCAGCTTTTTATCACTAAAGAATATTTTGAAAGGATCCAATTGTCTTCGAGTTTAAAAAGCTCTTCTTTTAAATTCCCACTTAAGTCAGAGGAAATATTTTGTATAACAAAAGAAGATGCATTCCAAATTTTATTGGCAAAATTTTTCCCTTCTTCAAATTTTCTAAAATCTAGATCAATTTGTTTTGCTGTGGTTACTGAAGATGTAAGAGCAAGGCGAAGAGCATCTGTTCCATATTCTTCTATAATATCTAATGGATCAATTACATTTCCTTTGGATTTAGACATCTTTTCCCATTTAAAAAATATATCAGAGGGGGGACTGGCCCCTTTTTCATAATGGATCCATTCGGCTTTATCAAGGTAATGTATATTTCCCTGTGTATCTTTTCTCCAGTAAGATTTTGCAAAAATCAATCCATGGAGAAAGACTTTATGGAAAGGCACATCACCGCCAAAAAACTCTCCCATTAAAATCATTCTAGCTACCCAAAAAAATAAAATATCGTGACCTGTAACTAAAACAGAAGTTGGATAGAATTTTTTTATATCGGCAGTTTTTTCTGGCCATCCAAGGCATGTTAAAGGCCAAAGAGCGGAAGAAAACCAAGTGTCAAGAACATCTTCTTCCCTTCTATATCTTTTAGGATTTGCTTTTACTTCTAAAGGTTCTTCATCGGTGGAACAAATAACATTATCTTCATTTTCTTTATCATACCAAATAGGAATTCTATGTCCCCACCAAAGCTGACGGGAAACACACCAATCTTTTATATTTTCTATCCAATGTTTATAAGTTTTTTCCCATTCTTTAGGGATAAGGGCAATTTTTTCATCAAAAATAGCAGATAAAAGTTTTTCTTTAAAAGGCTCCATTTTTAAAAACCACTGCTTGGATAAAAGTGGCTGTATGATAGATTTAGATCTATAGGAAATGCTCACTCTGTGAGAGTGAAATTCTACTTTTTCTAAAAGATTTAATGATCGCATCATTTCTATAATATTTGCCCGAGCATCTAAAATGCTCATAGATTTAAACTGCCCCCCATTTTCATTAATAGTCCCATCTTGATTAAGGATATTAATCATAGGAAGGTTATGTCTTATTCCAATTTCGTAATCATTAAAGTCATGCGCTGGGGTGATTTTTACAGCCCCTGAGCCAAAATCTTTATCTACATAGTGATCTTTTATAATAGGTATAACCCTAAAAGTAATTGGAAGGATAACATTTTTTCCTATTAAATGTTTATACCTTTCATCCGATCCATTTACAGCAACGGCCGTATCTGCAAGCATTGTTTCTGGCCGTGTTGTTGCAATAGTTATTTTTTCATTTGAATTTTCTACTGGGTAAGAAAAATACCAAAGGTGGCCATCTTTTTCCTCATGCTCCACCTCATCATCGGCAATTGCAGTTTGTAAATGAGTATCCCAATTTACAAGGTAATCGCCCCTATAAATTAATCCTTGATCAAATAGCTTTTTAAAAGCTGTTTTTACAGCAAAAGTAGCGTTTTCATCTAATGTAAAGCGCTCTTTTGACCAATCTGCACTTGCTCCTAATTTTTTAATTTGAGAAGTTATTTTCTCTTGATGGATATCTTTCCATTCAAGGATCTTTGAAACAAATTCATCTCTATTAAAATCTGTACGCTTTTTTCCTGTTTCTTTAAAAATTTTTTTTTCTACAACAGATTGGGTAGCAATTCCAGCATGATCAGTTCCAGGTACCCAAAGAGCTTGTTTACCATTCATTCTGTTAAATCTTATCAAGATATCTTGAATGGTTGTAACCAAAGCATGGCCCATATGCAAAGCACCTGTTATATTAGGGGGGGGCATAATGATACAAAAAGGATCTTTTTTGCTTGCTAAATTCTCGCTAAAAGAAAAACAGATCTTATTTTCTACATCTTTTGGCTCATAAGGTTTTTTTAAATTTTCTTTTTTATTCATAATTTTACCTCCTCCATAAAAAGGAGGCTTTAGCTTTGTGTATATAATACTCAGCTTTTGCTGTTTTTCCCAAGCAAGTATAATAAATAAAAAGGTTTTTGTAGAGGGTAATTTTTTCAAAAGGGAGGATAGAGGTAAGAAATTGATTATCTAAGGAAATTTTTCCTTCAATAAAAAGGGGAGCAAGAGAAGATAGGGGTGGGTAGGGTGTTTTTTGACAGCTTGAAAAATGATTTTTTGCTAAATCTAATTTTTTTGTTAAAGTTAAATAGCATCCATAAAGGAAAAATAGGGGATCTAAGCTTCTAAAATTATGGTTTTGGTTAAAAAAGATCGATAGAGTATCTAGATCTTTTAATACGGTAGCAAGTTCTATTTTATAAACAGTTAAAAGTTTTTTTCCCTCCTCAGAAGAAATCTTTTTTTCTACTTCCTCGATAAGGTAGGTTGTTTGGGAATCTTTTTTTATTATTCCTTGTTCTATTTTTAAAAATAGTGGCCAAAGATGTTTATCGGTAATTGGATCTTTTAAGTCTTTCAAAAGTTTTCCAGCAGATGTGAAGTTTTTTTCTTTTTTTCCTAAATATAGGAGGGAAAAAATAATTTGGTCTTTTAAAGAGGAGTAATCTTCCCTTAAGTATAGCTCATTTAATTTGCTTTCCCTGCCAAGATGAAAACAAAGGGATACTGCCATTTCTTTGTAAAGATGGGAAAGGCTTTTTTTCGATAAGGTAGAATTTAAAAAGTAGAGAGAAAGGTGAGATAAGGGAAGATCGAGGATAAGGGTATGGGTATCTTTAAAATCTAAAAGCTCTTTACAGTGCTCAAGTATTAAAAGGGAAAATAAATAAACCCCATACCTTCCATCCACCTTTTGTGCACATTCATGGAGCCTTTTATGAATTTGCTTGTGGATAATATCTATCATAGGATGGTTTTTATATCTATATAGAGCAAGCTCTAAACATTTACCCTCTTCTTCAAGATCTTCCTTTTCTTTATAAACAAGGGATTTTCCAAGGAGGGCAAGGGGAGCTGTAGAAATTGT
>JBIKKN010000110.1:0-3843 GCA_044360335.1 Chlamydiia bacterium
AGATTTTTTGGCTTTAATGAAATTATTACTAAAGATAACAAGCTACTACCATTACTAGATTCTTTTTTGCCTAAAGTAAATGCAAAAGATTGTTTTGAAGGTTTAATAGAGCTTGGTGCAACAATTTGCGGGAAAAAACCACTTTGTCATGTGTGCCCTTTATCTTCAGGTTGTGTAGCATATCATGAAAATCTAACAAGTGTTTTGCCTGTTGTAAAAAAAAGGGAAAAAATAACGGTTTTATTCCGTATAGTATTTGTTATTGAAAAAGGATCTTGCATTTTAATAGCCAAGGAAGAGGGTAAATTAATGAATGGTTTGTATGCTTTTCCCTATATACAAACGGATGAAAAGTTTAATTTAAAGGTTGCAAAAAAGCAAATGGAGGAAAAATTTGGCTTTAAATTGCTCCTTAAAAGGGAACTTTTTGAGGTTAGTCACACCTTTACAAGGTACAAAGCAAATTTAAAACCTTATTATTTTACATTAGCAGAATCAGATGGTAATTTAGAAAATTTTCTTTTAGTGGAAAAGGATTTACTCCATAATTATCCCTTTTCTTCAGGTTTTAAACAAATTCTTAAAAATCTTAATTATACCCTTGCAAGTTAAAGAAATTTATGCTTTTTTCCATTTTTGGAGGGGATATGGAAAAGATGAAAAGATTAGGGGAATGGAAAGAAGCAATTCCAAACGGTAATTTAAGAGCAAATAAACATCAGTTTTCAGGTATTGTTACAAATATTGTAGAAGAGTTTGGTGCAAAATCAGTTATAGATTTTGGATGCGGGGAAGGTCTTTTATCGCAAAGTTTTTCACCATCTTGTTATTTAGGATTAGATATTGATGAAAAAGTATTAAACCTTGCAAAAAGCTATTTTAGTGACTACTACTTTTCTATCCCTTCAGAAGATATTTATTCTACAGATATGTGTATTGCCGCATCTGTATTTAATTATTTAAAGGAAGAGCAAATCCATAATATTTTAAAAAAAATGAGATGTAAATGGTTTCTTATTGCTGAGCCTTTGTTTAATGGGGATCAAGATGGTAATATTTATTCATTTCATACAAGAAATAGGGAAGATTATATTAAACTTATGAGAAATCACGATCTACTTCTTGTTAAACATATTATCAAATCTATAGAAGAAAAAACTCCTTCAGACGTTTCCTTTTTGGTATTTAGAAAAAGTGGGCGCAATCCTGCCTTTTAATAACTCCCCTTGGGCAAAAATAAGGGGAGTTAATATCTCACCTTATTTTTGCCCAAGGTGAGTATAATAAGTTGATGGAATATTTTATAATATATATACTTGCTCTTTTGAAAAAAGGTGTGTATGCAAGTTGATTTGTTAGAAGGGGAAGCAGGGATCAAAAAGGTAATTTTTTTACTTAAGTGGCCTATTGCCTTTTCTTTTTGTCTTCTTTTTGCTCTTGCATTTTTGATGAGTAAAATCCATCCAAAAAGAGTTTCTTATGAAAAAGAATACAATTATTTATACTCAATAATTGATGATTTGAAAAATGGCAGAGTTAGAAATGTTGATATTATAAAGGATAAGGTTTCTTTTTTTAGTTCTTTACACCCAGAGGTTGACAGTGATTTAATAAAATATTCTTTGAAAGAGGGTAATTATTTAGATGCTGAATCTATTTTAGAAGGTGTGCATAAAAGAGCTGGATTTGAAAACACGGATATAAAGAGCTTTTCTTTGGTATCGTTAGATTTAGAGAGAAAAAATATCGATAGAGCTTATCAGCAAGCTTTATCTATCAAAGAAAATAGCGCTTTAAAAAAGCAATCACCTTCCTTATATGCTTATAATTTGTATAGAATTTATATTTTGGAGAAAATGCAAGACAATGAGCAAAAAGCAGTTTTAACAGCAAAAGATCTTAAAAGTTTTATTAACAGCATAGAAGGAACCAAAGATTTTAATAGTCCCTTGATAGAACAAATTTATAAGAAAATGAATAATGAACCTTTAAAGGAGAGTCATGAATACAATCAATAAAGTTTTTTTTGCGCTAATATTTCTCCTAAATATAAGTGCAAATATCCCATTAAAAGAAAGGCTCCCTGAATGGAAATCCACTGTTTTGGAAAGATATGACAACGGTCAAGATAAGGTTATAGAATTTTCTGAGGTAATAAAGGGTAAAGATGTTCCAGTTAAAAGGTATGTAATTTCCGAACTTGGTGAACTTATTTTAGAAGAAGATGTTTGTCAGATCGAAAGAGAAGGGGTTATAGAAACAGTCCCTCATGGATTATCTGTTTCTTTTTATGGAAAAAATTCTGTAGAAAGTATTAAGCAATATGATAAAGGCGTTTTAAACGGTAAAGCTGTTCAATATTTTTTAGATGGAAAAGAGCAAATAGTAAGTTTATATGAAAATGGGGAACTTAATGGAAGGTATGTGGAATTTTACCCAGATTCTACAAATATTAAGATAGAAAAATTTTACGTTAATGGAAAAATAGATGGGGAAGTGTGGACGTATTACCCCTCTTTAAAAAGAAAGAGTAAAACTTCTTATAAATTAGGGGCTTTATCTGGGGAAGGGGTTACTTGGTATGAATCAGGAGTTATAGAATCTTTAAGTCACTACTTAGATAATAATTTAGAAGATACAGATAGCAAAGCTGCTATTATAACTTATACAGAAGATGGAATTTTAAGGTCTATTCACCACTATAAAAAGGGGAAAAAAGAGGGAGATCACATTTCATATTACAAAAATGGAAATAAAAAGGTGCATCAGTTTTTTAAAGATGATCAGCTTTTTGGAATGAACTTTGAGTATGCAGAAGATGGCACTATTTTAGGCAAAGGGGAATTTTTAAATGGCATAGCAGTTGGAAAGCATATAAAGAAAAACTTAAAAGGCTTAGATGTTTACCATGCAAATTATGACGCTCAGGGAAATCTTTTAGATTATATTTATCAGTACAATGATGCAGGAATTTTGATTTCAAAATTTTTTAAGCAGAGGGATGTTTTTGATAAAGATTTTACTACTTTTTATGATTCAGGAAAAATAGAAAAATCCTACCACTTTAAAAATGGAAAGTTAAATGGAGAGATAGAAGAGTATTATGAAAATGGGCAGTTAAAACTTAAAGGGGAATACTTAGACGGAAAGATTATTTCCACTTTAGAAGAGTACTTTGAAGATGGGGGGCTTGCAAAAAGACAAAATTATAATAAAGAGGGTCTTTTAGATAAAGAAGCTAGGATTTGGTTTAACAATGCAAAACTTGCTTCAAAAATCAATTATAAAGATGGTAAACTCGATGGAGAGATCATTCACTATTATGATACAGGTATTATGAAAGCTAGAATGAACTATGTTTATGGTAATTTGCATGGGCAATATTTAGAGTATTTTCCAGATGGAGCGGTAAAATTTCAAGGCTCTTTTAAAATGGGGGTCCTTGATGGAAAGGTTTTTCGCTATTTAGATAAAGATATTTTATCTCACTTAGAAGAGTATAAAGATGGATTACCAAATGGTAAAATAACCGAGTATTATGAAGATGGATCTATAAAATCTACTCACGAGTATAAAGAAGGGAAATTAGATGGAAAGAGCATGGGCTTTTATAAAAATGGTAGAAAAGCTTTTGTAAGAAATTACAATTTAGGAAAATTTAGCCGTACACAGATAAAATATTTTGATAACGAAAATAGCCCGGTAGCTGTAGAAGAAAACTATAATCAGAAGGGACAAAGAAATGGTACACAAAAGATGTTTTTTGAAGATGGCTCTTTGCAAAGTATTGTAAATTATGAAAATGATGAAATGGAAGGGCTTAAAGAGATAAAAGATCAAGAG
>JBIKKN010000111.1:0-3841 GCA_044360335.1 Chlamydiia bacterium
ATCATATGGTAGATAATATCTTTAAGGATAATTTTTACTTTCTTTTGCTTTACTAAACTTTCTGCATGGGGTTCAACTTTTGTATGAAAACCAAGGATGATAGATTTGGAATTTGCAGCAAGATCTATATCTGACTCTCCAATTTGACCCACATCAGAATGAACAAAATTAATAATTACTTTATCTGTTGGTATTTTTAATAAAGAGTCTTTTAAAGCTTCTAAAGAACCACCAACATCTGCTTTTACAATGATGTTAATAGTTTTTTTCTGCATATCTTCCACTTTTTGATCAAACATATTTTGTGCATTTCGACTCTTTGCTTTTTTAAGTTGCATTTGTCTGTACACACTTTTTCTTTGCTCAGCAATAGTCCTTGCTTCTTTTTCAGAACCAACCACAATAAAATCATTTCCAGCAGCTGGAACTCCTGAAAGACCTGTAACTTTTACTGGGGTGGAAGGGGATGCACTTTCTACCATTTTACCAAATTCATTTTGTAAAGTTTTTGTTTTGCCCCACTCATGCTCAAAAACAATAGCATCACCAATTCTTAAGGTTCCATTTTGTACAAGTAAAGTTGCAGTGACCCCTAAACCTTTATGAAGTTCAGATTCTAAAACAGTACCCCTAGCTCTTGCTCTTGGGTTTGCTTTTAGCTCTAATAATTCGGATTGAAGGGCTATCATTTCTGCTAATTGACTAATTCCTTCCCCAGTTGTGGCCGAACAATTTACTGTGATAACATGCCCTCCCCAAGCTTCTGGCAAAAGATCTTTATTTGCTAATTGATTGTATATGTTTTCTGCATTAAAACCTTGCTTATCACATTTGTTTATTGCCACTAAAATAGGTACATTTGCATCTTTTGCTTTGGCTATTGCTTCTTCTGTTTGTGGCTTTATCCCTTCATCTCCGGCAATTACTAAAACGATAATATCAGTTACAGTTGCCCCACGAGCTCTTATTGCTGTAAACGCTTCATGACCTGGAGTGTCAATAACTGTAAAGCTGCCATGATCTGTATGGCATATAAAAGCTCCGATATGCTGAGTGATAGCGCCAGCTTCCCCACTTGTTAAATTACTTTTTCTAAATGCATCAATAATACTTGTTTTACCATGATCAACGTGCCCCATAATAGTAACAACTGTTGGTCTTTTCTCTAAATTAGCTGGATTTGTCTCACTTATTTCTTCTTTCAAAGATTTATCTGTAATTTGAAGTTTATCTTCTAAAGCTGTGTCTATTTTTATCTCACAGTTGAACTCATTTCCAATCAATTCAATTGTTGTAACATCTTCTAAAATATCATTGATCGTGATAGGAAAGCCTGCCAAAAATAACTTTTGAATAACTTCACTTGCTTTGATTTTAAGCTCTGAAGCAAGTTCTTTTAAGGAAATTGGAATTTTAACACTAATGTTTTTTGGTCTAACAATTTCATCTGTGGATGTTAAAGAAGTGTTTTTTTTGTTTCGTCTTCTTTTCCAACTCTCTTCTGCAGATAATAAATCTCTTTGATCAAATACCCTACTAAAAGCTTGCCTTTTATAGCTATCCATCCCTTTCTTCTTCTTCTCCTCTACCTTACGCTCTTTTGGAGCTATTTGAGGTTGCACTTGATGCTGTGGTTGAGCTTTTGGAGGTATAGCAGGTTTAAATGGCGTTTTTGAAAAACCATTTTGATATGGTTTTTTTTCCCCATTTCCAGCAAAATTTCTATTATTTCCTTCAAATGGCTTTTTAGTTGTTGTAGGACGTTCATATTTGTCTTTCTTAATAATAGTTCTTTCTTCAATAGGTTTAGAAAATTCTATTTTTCTTAATTCTTCATAAGAGGGTTTTTTTTCTTCTTTAACTTCCTTAATTTCTTCTTTAACTAAGGGAGCTTCTTCTTCTATTTTATTATCTAAAAACTCTTTTATATCGCTAACTTCTTCTACAATTTGCAATTCAGGAGGTTGCTCAGAAGGGTCTATAAAAATATTTTCTAAAGTAGGCTCTTGCTCTTGAAATACCTTTTCCTCCTCGGCAAGAGAAGATTTTTCTTCTGTATATACAGAAGGTCCAGCTTTAGCTTTTCTAATTACTTTTGTCTTAAGCTCACTTTCTTTGCTAACCTCTTCCTTTTTATCAGCTTTTTTTTCATCAACTGGATTTTTAGGAGTAGATTTTTCAGAAGTATGGATGCTTTTTTGTTTAAGCACCGCAGCTAGTTGAGAGTTTTTGACTTTTAAATTAAAGTTTTTTGACAATTCTTATGTTCCTTGTGTTTCCTTTATTATAGATTTTCTAATCTCTTCAAGTATATTTTCTGCCATATCTAAACTTATATCTGATTTGGTAGATAAATCTAATGGGGAGGTTTCTAAAATCTTTCTTGCAGTATCAAATCCTGAGGATAATACATTTTCAAGCACTAAAGAATTTATCCCTTCTATAGAAGTTATTTTCTTTTCTAAACAAGGATTATCTAATAATGCAAGTTGTTTTCTTTCTAAAATCATTTTCTTTTGATGTTCTGATTTTTTATGAAAATCAATTTTCATTCCAACTAATTCACTTGTTAAACGTGCATTGCTTCCATGTTTCCCTAAAACAATTGGATAATCGTCATCGTTAACAATTAACATCACTCTATTTTCGTCTTCAAAAAACTCTGCTCTAATAATTTGACATGGAGAAAGAGCATTTTTTAATAAGATGAACGGATCTTCAGAATAAGGAAGAATATCAATTTTTTCCCCTCCTGTTTCACGAATAATATTTTTTACTCTAGCCCCTCTCATTCCTACACAACTTCCCACTGGGTCAACCTTATCATTTGTAGAGATTACAGCCATTTTAGTTCTATATCCAGCATCTCTTACAATTTTTTTAATTTCAATTACCCCGTCATTGATTTCTGGTACTTCAGAAGCAAATAATGCTGCTACAAACTCAGGATGACTTCTAGATAAAACAATTTCAGCTCCACCGTTTTCTGTTTCTTGTACATCATATAGTAAAGTTAATACTCTATCTTCAATGTGGTATTTTTCCGTTTTAGAATAAAATCTTCCTGGAAGAATTGCTTCTATTTTTCCAAGATCAATGATTAAAGTATGACCTTTTGTGACTCGTCTTACCGTTCCTGAAATAAGCTCACCAATTCTATGTCTATATTCATCATAAATAACCTCTTTTTCTGCTCCACGTAGCTTTTGAGAGATCATTTGTCTTGCAACATTTGCTGCAATTCGACCAAAAGATTCAGGTTCGATTTCGATTTCAAGCCATTGCCCACAGATGCAATCTGGGTCAATTTCACGAGCATCTTCCAAAGATATTTCCTCTGCAGGGTATTTAACAATTTCAACAATTTCTTTTTCAGTCATTGCTAAGATATCACCTGTTTTTCGATTTACTGAAACAGAAATATTTGTCATCCCACGGCCACCTTTACGAGCAGCAGTAACTAGTGCTTCTTCTATTGCGCTTACAATAACATCTCTGTTTATACCTTTTTCTCTTTCTAGATATTCAAACATTGCAATTAGATCTTTATTCATTTGGTCCTCTTATCCCCACTAAATCATTTCTTTAAGTGGCTTATTCTATATTTTGTCCCTTGAAAGTAGTTTCAAGGGACTTTAATTTATGCTTTTTTAGTATTCTTTATCTTCTTCTGCATCGCCAATGACTATATCATCTGAACCATGGTGACTTTTTCCTACCAAATGGTCTTTAATAGATAAAGAAATACGCTTATGCTCTCTGTCTATTTTTAAAACTTTAGCGCTAACTTTACTACCTACAGAAACAAGATCTTCCACTTTTGCAAATGATTCATCAGAAA
>JBIKKN010000145.1:0-3121 GCA_044360335.1 Chlamydiia bacterium
TATTTAATAAGTGAAGTAAACAGATTTGCAAATTTATTTGGAGAAGAAAGGGAAAATTTATTGCAATTTTTAGCACACTTTCCAGTTTATAGAACATATTTTGATGAAAATACAAACGATCTTAAGCCATTAAAGTATGCAGCATCTTTTACAAAAGGGGATTTTTTTAAAAAGAAAATACTTAAAAAAGAACATAGAGAAGCTTTATTAAAGCTTCAGCAAATAATGCCTGCAGTATTTGCAAAAGGGGTGGAAGATACTTATAATTATAGAGATTTTCGCTTGAGCTCTTTAAATGAAGTGGGGGGAGATTTAAGGGTTTTTTCTATTTCTAATCAAAAATTTCATAAAATGATGGGAAAAATATATAAAAGATCTCCAAATACCATGCACACTCTTTCCACTCACGATACCAAAAGGTCATTAGATGCAAGGATGAAATTACATACTTTGGCAGAAATTGGGGAAGAATTTAAGGAAAATGTTGATAAGTGGATGCAAATAGTTAATCCTTTTTTAAGTACTAGAATAATGTATTTTTTCTTTCAGAGTTTGATTGCAATTTCACAAGAGGATGTGAGCAATCGAATTAAAAGCTATATGATAAAAGCCGTTAGGGAGGGAAAATATTATAGTGATCATTTAAATCCAAATTTGGAGTTTGAAAAAAGGTTAGAAAATTGGATAAAATCAACTTTAGATAACAAAGAGTTTATGGATCATTTTATTTTGTTTAAAAATAAAGTAGAGGGTGCTGCAAAGTTAAAAAGTATTTGCGCAATTGTATTACAAATAGGTTTATTTGGCGTTATGGATTTATATCAAGGGGAGGAGCTTTTTAATGCAAATCTTGTGGATCCAGATAATAGAAGGCAAGTAGACTTTGAGTTAAGAAAAATCTCTTTAGAAAATCATTCTTGTTTAAAAATGGAGGTAATAAATAAGGGGCTTAATTTTAGAACTAAGTATCGCGATTTGATTTTAAAAGGTTCTTATGAGCCTTTAAAAACAAAATCCAACCAAGTCGGTTATATAAGAAGATATGGAAAAAGTAAAATAACTGTTATTGTAAATAAATTTCATTTGGGGGGTAAAGCAAAAAGCAAAATCAAGGATATCGCGGGGGAGCCTTTATTTGCTAAAAATATGCCCTTTCAAATTTATACTCACCTTATGTAAAAATAAAAATATTTGGGCTGGAGCGAAAACTCTCGCGGTTAAACGATTATAAAATAGCCATATCTATTTGATATTGCTATTTTATAATCGTTTAACCCCGAGGTTTTGGCGCTGCCGAAATCTTCTTATTTTTACGTAAGGTGAGTTTATACTCACCTTACGTAAAGCTTATCTTAATCAACGTTTAACAATGCTTTTAATAGCCTTTTTTAGGGCATTATGATTTAAAAGCTTTTCAAGACTTACTCTAGTTTTATAGCACCAGTTAGAAGGTAGCACCACCCCTGGAATATTAATACGTTCATCTTCAGGATTATCCCAAACAAGATCATCAAAAAGGGCTAAATATTCAGATAATAAATTTATATGAAATAAGGAGCTTGATTGGTGGCTTTGTTTTAACATTTGATATCTATTTGAATTGTTAAGAAATCTTGTATAGCAGATCCCCATTGCACGGGCAAATTCTTTTACTTCTTTAGGATTTTTATTCCACCAAAGAGTTAGAGTTTGGCTGTCGTGAGTGGAAACAGTAGTTAGACTAAGGGGATTGTACTCATCATAAGGAATAAAAGAGCCATCGGTAAAATGATGTTTTTCCCAGCGGGGAATTTTAGTTGTAGGTACTGTTTTTTCTCCAAGGGATTTTCTTATATCTTCAATATCGATCCCTAAATCTTCTCCAATTGGTAACATTTTAGTAAAAGATGTTAACATATCAATAATAACTTCCCCTTGAAGTAGAGCAAGAGATCTATTAGAAGGATCAAGCGATCCATATTTAGCTTTTTTTCCTCGGGGAATTGCAAAAATTCTATAAAGACCATGGATATGATCAATACGGAAAAGATGATAAAAAGAGGCTGCAATTTTTAATCTATCTTTCCAAAAAAGGTATCCAGTGCTTTCAATATGGTCCCAGTTATAAATAGGAAAGCCCCAATTTTGTCCGTTTTTTGTAAGCATATCTGGAGCTGCCCCAGCGCTGTAGTTTAAATTAAAATTTTCTCTATCTGCCCAAACATCTAAACTTTCTAAACTTATTAATATCGGTATATCCCCTTTAAGAAAAATTCCTTTTTTAGATGCATAGTCTTTTACATCACAAAGTTGACTAAAGCTTAAAAACTGTAAGAATATATAAAAATTTATCCTCGTTTGCTTTTCTTTATAAAGCTTTTTAGCTTGAGAATGTGTAATATTTTTATCTTCGTTTTTCCAAAAAAGCCAATCTTTATGGGCATACTCTTCTTTTAAGGTTTTAAATAATCCATACTCTCTAACCCATGAATTTTGATTTATAAAACTTTTGTAGCCATCTGATTTTTCAAAAACTTCAAAATACTTATTATAGTAAACTTCCATAAACTTAAGCTTTTGAGTTAAAATCGCAATATAAGGTATTTTTTGCAGGTGTTTATATTTTTCAAAAGTAAAAAGATGTATTTTTAACTCTTGATCGTTTTTTACAAAAGGTAGATCACAAATGGAAAGATAAATAGGGTTTAAAGCTTTAGAAGAAAGACCATTGTAGGGGCTTGATTCATACCCAGTATCATTTAAAGGAAGAAGTTGGATAATATCCATATCTACTAATTTGCAAAAATCTATGAGTAATTTTAAATCTAAAAATTCTCCTATTCCACAGCTTTTATTACTATGAATAGAAAAAAGTGGTACATTTATCCCGTGATGGGGAAAAACACCAATAGTTTTCCATGGCTCTTTTAACTTTGATTTTTCAATTTTATTTTTAATATCTTCAAGTTTATTTTGCACCATTATTTAGACCCAAATATAGAACTTTTTTGTGCATTTTTTTGATCATAGGTTTCATCATCTGGAGCACTCCTTCCAGATTCAATTGCATCAACCCATTTTTTTGCCCTTTGAACGATATTTTTTATATGTTTTATCAAATTATCAGTGGTAAGGGAGGGTA
>JBIKKN010000161.1:0-2901 GCA_044360335.1 Chlamydiia bacterium
AAAAAGAGTTAAATTTTAAATTAATTATTTGTAGTACTAAGATAGGAACAACCCGCATGATTTAAAAAAATTATTTATAATTTATATTATTTTAATTTGATTTTAATAATTATATGTCGTAAAATTGTTATATATTTAATCAAGGAAATAAAAATGATAGAAGGTTTTAATAATTTTTTAGTACGCGCTGATAAGGGTTTTGATTATGTGCCTATTGCAAGTACAGTGAGTAATTTAGTGGTTTTGGTTTAAAAATTTTTAATTTTTTCTGAAATTATAAGTCAAGAAACAGTATGTAAAAGTCGCTATTATACATATTTGAATGCAAAACCTGTAGTTCGCTTTATTGTTTTATCTATCCCTGTGATTGGAAATCTAGTTGTGGGTATTTATGATTTTGCAAATAGAAAATACAACAACAAAGAGTATATACTTAAAGCTATGGATCAAGATTTTAGGATAATTAGTAAAGCTTCCTGGAAACTTTTATCAGATAAGGAATTTATACTTAAAGTTGTAGAAAAAAATGGCCTCGCCTTAGAGTATGCAAGTGAAGATCTTCGAAGGAATAGGGGAGTAGTGTTTAATGCTGTAGAAAAAAATGGCTGTGCACTACAGTATGCAAGTGCTAAGCTTCGAGGGGATGAGCAAGTTGTTCTTAAAGCTATAGAAAAAAATGGCTTTGCGCTAGAGTATGCAAGTGATGAACTTAAAAAAGATAAGCCATTTATGCTTAAAGCTGTGGAAAAAAATGGCTTTGCGCTAGAGTATGCAAGTAAAGATTTTCAAGGGGATAAAGATGTAGTGCTTGCTGCTTTGAAACAAGCAAATACGTTGGTAACAGACGGAGACTATGATGTTGATCTACTCTTTTATGCCAGCTATAAACTTAAGAATAATAAGAAATTTATGCAAAGTATTGTAGAGAAATATTCTAACTTAGCGCTACAGTATGCAAGTTTCAAAGTTAAAAAGAAACTTAGAGTTTTATACAACCAAAAAAACTGAGGGTGAATGGATAGGAGAGCTTTTTTATAGCCTGATGGATTTTCTAAGTGGATGGGGTGGGATTTTCCTTGAATAAAATGGGTGTTTTTTAAGGGAGGGTCATATCCTTTTGCTTTTGGGTCGTTTTCTTTATAGAGGAAGTGAATGGGAGTTTTTGAGCCCGCTATTTTTTCTAAAAAAGGTGGGGAGTTTAGGCTAGAGTAATCTTTTAATACTTTTATTAGATCTTGTTTATTTTGCTTATATCGTCTTTTTGGCGGGATAAATCCGTTAAATATTGGCTGGCTATACCAGTAGAGAATAAATTCTTCAATAGAGCAGGAGGATAGTTTTTCTATCCACTCATTTTCTTGTTTGATTCTATTTTTTCTATCTAAAATTTCTAAGGTTGTAGAGATACAAGTTAAGGATAAAAAGGGGGCTTTATTGTAAAGGAGGGCTTCTAATGCTATCCTAGCGCCCATAGAGTAGGCAATAATATGTTTTGGGGCTATATTACATAGATGTTTTATAAAGGCATTTTTAGGGATAAAGGGTCTGCCCCCATGACCTGGAAGATTTAATGAGGGCAGTGGAAAGAAATCTTTGCTAGAGCCTAAGAATCCTGGAATGCATAGGAAGTTATTTTTGTCTGTTTGTTTTTTAAATGGAAGTAAGATGTTTTTTCCTTTGTAAGGTAATTTTTTATATCATTTTGAATATAGGTATCTAATTGTTTATGCAGCTCCACATTTTGCTCTTTATTAGTTGTAACCTCAATAATACCACCAGTTTTTTCTTCTAGTAGATGTTTTATCATTTTTATATATTCATTATTAGAGGAAGCTTTCCAAAAGGGGATATTGTAAGAAATGGCAATATTTCCGATACTTTCATTAGGGCTTTTAGATATATAGGAGGAAATAAATTCTGATTTATTTGCGTAAGGTAAAAAGTTAAATATTCCTCCGCCGTTATTATTTATAACAACAATAATTAAAGGTACTTTAAGGGAGTTAAATAAAGATAAAGCGCCTACATCGTGGAAAAATGTCATATCACCAACAACAGCTAAAAGAGGGGAATTGAGCCCTTTGCATATTCCTATAGCTGTGGATAAATTTCCATCAATTCCGCTAACTCCTCTATTTCCATAAATATTGCCTGATCCTTTTTTTGGAAACAAAAAATTATCGGCATATCTAATACTTAAGCTATTGCCTAAAAAAAGTGGCCAAGGATTTTCATCAAAAATAGGGAGTAAGTTAATGATTGTCATGGGTTCGTAAAGCTCTTCCTTTTCATCAAAAAAGCAAGTGATGCTATTTTTTATATTTAAGGAGTAGTGTTTCCAAATGGAGGTAAAAGGGTTGATAACTTTCTTTTTTATCTTTTCTTTTACAAGGATTGAAAAATCGATATAATCCATATTCACTAAAGTAGAGATATTAAAAGTTGGATCTATATGGCGAGTTTTATCATTTACTAAAATTTGGTGGCAATTTTTTAAAGATTGGGCCCAAAGGAGGATGTTTTTCGAAACAATATGCCCCCCCAAAAAGATAATTACTTCAGGTTTAAGAGGGTCTAAATCTTTAGTATGGTGGATGATTTCATTATAATATGGGATAAGTAGAGGGATATCTCCTTTTTCCCTTAGTCCAGAAAGTGGATCTGCAAAAATTATAAACTCTAATTTTTCTGCAAGTTCGATAATAGCTGTGGCTCCATTTTTATTAAAATTACCACCCACAATTATCACCCCTTTTTCTTTTGCCGAGAGTATATCTATTATGTAATTGAGAGATTCTTCACAAAGAGTTTGTTTTGTAGGTAAATTTTTAGTTCTTCGGTGGGTAAATTTGTTAGCAATATCTTCTGTGATTAGTGGCTCATTAAAGGATATATTTAAAT
>JBIKKN010000112.1:0-3774 GCA_044360335.1 Chlamydiia bacterium
TCAAAACCATTTTAGTTATGTAATCGATGCATTTAAAAAAGTTAAAGGATAAAGATGAAGCAAAGGGCTAGTTTATCTTATTTTTTATTAGCTGTAGGGTTTTTTCTGTTATTAAACGTTAAATTTGATAGTTTAGAAAAAATCAGGGGGCCTTTTTTTGGTTTTGAAGAGCTTTTTGCTTTTTCATCGGTAGATAGTAAATTAGTAGAATTAGCAGAATTAAAAGCGGAAAATTTACACTTAAAAGAGCAGATGGAGGAGGTAAAAGCTTACCTTCTATCGGAAGATCATATTGAGGAAATTTGCGCAAAGTGTCTTACCTATTCAAAAGGGGAAGAATCTCACTATAGCGCTTTTTATCGAAGGAAATTAGAAGAGCTTATTAATTTTATCAATATTTCTAAATGGCAAATTACTGCCAATGTTATCTATAGAGAGCCAGGATCTTGGAGTAGCGCTATTTGGATAGATGTAGGTAGTGTAAAAAATAAAATATTAAACAAAACAATAGTTGCAGTAGATAGTCCAGTTGTTTTTGGAGACTATCTAATTGGTGTTGTTGAAAGAGTTGGTAAATATAAAAGCCTTGTAAGACTTATTACAGATTCAAAGATTGCCCCATCAGTTAGATGTGTTAGGGGGGATCAACAGCTTTGTTATATTAATAATCGGTGTAAAAAATTAAGTGAGCTGCTTGAGCTTTTTCCTAAGGAAAGCTATCAAAATTTACAAAAGGCTTTGAAAGAGCAGATAAATGAGTATAAAAAAGATGGGGTTACAAATTACTATGCAAAAGGGATTTTACATGGAAGTTCAAATCCTATATGGAGATCTCGAAGTCAAACACTAACTGGAGTAGGTTTTAATTATGACTTTGGCGATGAACAAGGGGCTCCAAAATCATTACATGAGCAGTTACAAGAGCCATTATTTCAAAAAGGTGATGCTCTTATAACAACTGGTATGGATGGGGTTTTCCCTCCTAATTTACTAGTAGCGTTTGTTAGCGATATCTCCCCTTTAAGGGAAGGGGATGTAAGTTGTAATTTAAAAGCAAAAATTGCATTGGATGAGTTTTCTGACCTTAGAAAAGTAACAGTACTTCCCCCTATTTCACTAGGAGAAAAGTAAAGCAGTTTTACATTAGACCTCTTTTAAAATTGCATTTGATTGAAATGTTTTATCACGTAAAAGGAGTCGCTCCTTTTCATGTAAATCTTTATTTAGATCTTTGTATGGATTGTTAATATCAATATGTATCCCACATTTATGTAAAAGCTCATCTTTTTTTACAGTAAAAAGAATAGGTTTATTAAACTCTAAAAAATCATATCCAATGGAGCTAATATCCATAAACAGAGAATTCATATAGGGAAGTAACGAGTATATTGGAAAGTAGTTATTGATAAACACTACATCCTTATACCCTCCAAATGCCTCTGGAAGAGCCATCCCGATACCTTCTTTACAAGTGTTTGGGTGCAGTTTAATATACAAAGTAATATTTTCAGGTTTATGTTTAATAAGAGCTGTAGTCCATTTTTGCACATCATCATTATCCCAGCTTGGAGCATATAAAATATTTTCAGTTTTATCTATTTGAGGGAAAAAAGACTTTACCAAATCATCATAAAATTTTTTATGTAGCTGATAATATTTAAGTCGGAAATTTCCAGTTTTAATGGTTTTTTTGTGTACCTTTTTAGGGAGAAGATCCAACATACGGCTCCCATAAACAAAAATTTTATCCTCCTGAAGTAATTTACCCATATTATCTTTATCAGAGGACCCATGTGGTAAAAAATAACTTTTTATCCTTTTTTTCATCATCATTTCATCAAATAGAAAAATAGGGTTGATAAGTTGTCTTGGAAGGGTGGAAACTAAATAATCATAATCTTTTAGTATTTGAAAGCTTACTTCATTTGGGGGGCAAAGGTACAAATCTACATCTTTATATTGCTCATTTGTAATTTTATATAATGTTTTTGAGGTGAGAAATAATGGAATTTTATGAAGGGAACAAAAAGGGGCTAAATGATCAATATGCCCAAAATGACCCTTTTCCCTATAAATAAGCGCTGCTGTTTTATTCTTTTCCATAACTTAAATATAACTATAAATAAGTAATAAAACAACATTTTTGATACAATAAACATTTCTCCTTTATTTATTCTAGTTGTCTTATTGTAATGAGCAAAGAGCTTATAAAAAATGTAAGTAAATTGTAAAATTCTTTAAAATAGAAGTACTTAAAAAAAATGTTAAAACTTAATTTTTTATATTTAGCTTAAAATCTAGAAATCATCATTAAAGAAAAATTTAATTTAATTTCTTAATATTCACTTTATAACCATGAGCATCCATTATGGTCAATACAAAAGCACATATGCTCTATATTGTAAAATTCGTATTCAAATTTTGGAATTCCTCTATTGTAACATTCTACGGGTTGAAAATATTCTTGAGTAAAGATAATGTTAACATAAGGATTTAATTTTGGTAAAACCGAGTTAATCATTCTTGTGAAGAACATAGGACCAGTTGCCTCCATAACAGCGTTTGGATCAAATTTAGTAAAATCTTGGAGACTGATGGACTTTTTTAAATTTTTAATCACGTGTAATAGAATAGGAGAATTTGGCTTAGAGGCAAAAATACCACAAGCTATTTCATGACCAGGACCCAGATGTCCAGCATAAAACTCAAGTCGCTCGTGAATTTTTTCAAAAGAGCGAATCGCTTCCATATCTGTATCAACATATAGCCCACCATATTGATTAACTATTTCGTATCTCCAAATATCGGATTTCATTCCTGGATTTTCTGCCTGAAGAAATAATTTTTTATTCGTCCAGGGAAAATCATCCACATCTTTATCCGTCCAGAGTCGATATTCCCAATCTGGATGAAGGGTAGTCCATGTTTTCATGTATTTTTTATATATTTCTGGTATTGGTTTTTTTCCCACCCAAATTTGATGAATAATTTTCGGTATTTCATTAGTTATAGGCAGGGAATAGATCTTTTTTTTTAGATAGGGGGTATGAGCAGAGAGGGAAGAGAAAAGGAAAAAAAGAAAGTAAAATATTGTTTTATTCATATGGATTTCCTTTATATTAAAAATGTTAATTTAATTAAATTTTATATTGAAATCAATACTTTTTTAAATTGTAAACTCACCTTACGCAAAAATAAGAAGATTTTCGCTACAGCCCAAATATTTTTATTTTTGCGTAAGGTGAGTTTTAAAGAAAAAGATTGTGTAAGAAGATGCAAAAAATGTAAAAATAGGACATAATTTAAGGGCGGTTATTTAAAAAAGAACAATTTAAGCAAAAAAAAATATACTGACACTCACTATTTTTATGGAAAATGAATATGCAGAAAAATTGGTAGAGTGGTTTAAAAGCTCAAAAAGAGACCTTCCATGGAGAAAAAATAGATCTGCTTACTCTGTGCTTGTGTCAGAAATTATGCTACAGCAAACAAAAGCCTCAGCTGTTATTCCCTATTATATCGCTTGGATGGAAAAATTTCCTGATTTTGAAAGTTTAGCAAAAGCTTCCAAAGAAGAGGTAATAAAAATGTGGGAAGGGTTAGGGTATTATTCAAGGGCTAAAAATCTGCATCAAATTGCAGTATTGGTTGTAGAAAAATTTAATGGAACATTTCCAGATAATAGGGATGATATTTTATCGTTTAAAGGGGTAGGCCCTTACACTTCATCTGCTATTTTACATTTTGCTTTTAATAAAAGGGGAGTTGGAGCCG
>JBIKKN010000113.1:0-3755 GCA_044360335.1 Chlamydiia bacterium
GCCTCAAATTTTTCGTTTAAATGCGATAAATAAGATGGTTCATCTGATGAATTGACTTGATTTGGCATAATGCTACTTACCTCTACTATCTATTATAACTAAAAAGAATACAAAGGAAAGATAAATATGAAAAAAACATAAAAAATTTAAAATTAAAAGTTTGCATGCTTAGGATAGCGTGGAAAAGCTATCACATCCCTGATATTTTCCATCCCTGTAACATATTGTACAAGCCTTTCAAATCCTAAGCCAAAACCCGCATGAGGGGCAGAGCCAAACCTTCTAAGGTCAAGGTACCACTCATAAGCTTGCTTATCAATATTTCGAGACTCAAAGTTGTTTAAAAGGATATCTAACCTTTCCTCCCTTTGACTTCCTCCAATAAGCTCTCCAACACCAGGAACAAGCAGATCCATTGCAGCTACTGTTTTACCATCCTCATTGATACGCATATAAAAGGATTTTATATCTTTAGGATAATTATAAATAATTACCGGACCATTAAAATGCTCCTCACAAAGGAATCTTTCATGTTCTGACTGTAAATCAGCCCCCCAAAAAATTTCATATTCAAACTTTTTATTAGATTTTAATAAAATGTTTACAGCATCTGTATAACTAATTCTAACACATGGAGTTAAAACTAATGTTTTTAATCTTTTTAAAAGATTTTTATCTATAAACTCATTGAAAAACTCTAAGTCTGATTGGCAGTGATTGAGTGCATGAGAAACTAAATATTTTAAATAGCTTTCTGCAAGGTTCATATTATCTTCAAGGTCTGCAAATGCAATTTCAGGCTCAATCATCCAAAATTCAGCAAGATGCCTTGAAGTATTTGAATTTTCTGCTCTAAATGTTGGGCCAAAGGTGTAAATATCCCTAAGAGCTAGGGCATATGCTTCTCCATTTAACTGACCCGATACTGTTAAAAAAGCCTCTCTTTCAAAAAAATCTTTGGTATAATCAACTGTGCCATCTTTTTTTTTGGGAATATTACCTTTATCTAAAGTGGACACAGAAAACATCTCTCCTGCCCCTTCGCAATCTGAAGAGGTGATAATAGGAGTCTGCACATATACAAAGTTTTTTTCCTGAAAAAATTTATGCGTAGCATAAGCCATTTGACTTCTTACCCTTGACACTGCTCCAAAAGTATTTGTTCTAGGTCTAAGATGAGCTATTGTTCTTAAAAACTCAAAAGAATGTCTTTTTTTTTGTAAAATATAATCAGAAGGAGTTTGTCCAATAACCTCTATATCAAAAGCATGTATCTCCACATTTTGTTCTTCCTTAGGACTTTCTACTACCTTTCCATTCACACAAATGGATGCACCAGTTTGAAGTTTTTCTATTATAGTGGAGTAATTTGCAACTTTGTTATCCACAATTATTTGAAGGTTTGCAACTTCTGACCCATCATTTAACTCTATAAAAGAAAATGTTTTTTGCTCTCTATGTGTTCTAATCCAGCCACAAATTTTTACATCTTTGCCAATTAGGCCTTTTTGCGCTTTGATTTGCTTTGTAGTTATCATATATATTTCCTTAAGTATTGAATTTCAGATGCCCAAACCTGAGGATCTGGAGTTTCTAAATATTTTGGAAGGGGGGAGAGGGTTTTGTTTTGCATGCAAATTTTAAAACACTCCATCCCAATTTCCCCTTTTCCAAGGAGCGCATGACGATCTTTTTTTGATCCTAGTGGGTATTTTGAATCATTAAGATGAAGGGCTACAAGAAATTTAAGACCAATATGCTTATCAAATTCTTCTAATGTTTTTTCCCAAGAAGCTTTATCTCTTATGTCGTAGCCTGCTGCAAAAATATGACAAGTATCTATGCATACGCCAATAGGGATATTATCTTTTACCCCATCTATAATTTTACCAAGTTCTTCAAAAGTGCTACCAACTACTGAACCTTGACCTGCTGTAGCCTCTAGCACAAGGAGAGTTTTTCCCTCAAGAATAAGGGGCTTTAAAGATAGTAAACTATCAATAATTGCATCTATACAATCTTGTTTTGTACCAGTTGTTGCCGATCCTGGATGAAAATTTAAGTAGTCAATATTTAAAAGGTGACACCTTTTAATCTCTTCACCAAGAGCATGGATACTTTTTTCTCTAAGCTCTAAATTTACCGAACCAATATTTATTAAATAACTTGCATGGCTCATAATCTTTAAGATCCCTGTCTGCTCTCTTAAAAGATCCCATTTTTCTACTTCTTCAAAACTAATAGATCTTCCTTTCCACTGCTTTTGATTGCTCGTAAATAACTGGATACAAGTAGCCCCAATCTTTTCTCCTTCAATTAAAGCATTAAAACAACCACCTGATGCAGAGGTATGAGCTCCTAAATAAGCAGTCTTTTTTTTTGTAGCGAAAGTCACTTAAGATTAGCCCTCTAAAGTTTTGCTATAGCCGCATTTTTGCGGCTATAAAAGATCTTATTAATTTGTATAAGCTAAGAATTCACAAACAACCCCAACATTTATTGGAATAGGAAGTGGAATTTGGTCTATTTGAGGTTTTACAAGTAATTTTCCACTCATTCCTGGACCATCTAAACTTAGATATTCAGGAACATTCACAGAAGATCTCTCTAAAGCTTCTTTGATTAATGCGTTATTTTTACTTTTTTCTGCTATTGAAATAGTCATCCCTTCTTGTACTTCAAAAGAGCGAATATCTACTTTTTTGCCATTAACAAGGATATGACCGTGAGCCACAAGTTGCTGGGCATGAAAAATAGTTGTAGCAAATTTTAATCTGTAAACAAGAGAATCTAAACGTGTTTCGATTCTTTGCATAAATAGGTTTGGAGTATTTCCTTCTAAAACAACAGCTTGCTTGTAGTATTTTACAAGAATTTTTTGCTGAAGCATTCCATAGCATGCTCTAAGTTTTTGTTTTTCTTCTAACTGAACACCATAATCTGATTTTTTCGTTCTTTTAGCTCCGTGCTGTCCTGGTGGATTTACTTTGTGTGCTAATGGATTTCTCTTTTTTCCAAAGATGTTTGCGCCAAATTTTCGTGCGATTCTGTTTTTTGGACCTGTATACCGAACCATAGTTCTCCTGCATATTCTAATTGTTAATGGAAAAATTGTACTTTTTTTACTAATTTAGGACAATCCTTTTCTTAGATATTAGTTTTTATTTGTAAGTGATAGGTAAAAAATTCTTTTAATATGTTTATTTATTGAAAAAATTTTAGCCTTTGCTTAAAGTATTAGCCATGGAAATAATTGTATTAGCCTATTATGTTATCGATGAGATCAAAGATCCTCACAAGGTAGCAAAAGAGCATAAAAAATTTTTAGAAAATTTAGATGCAAAGGGAAGAATCTATGTAGGTAAAGAGGGGGTAAATGCTCAACTTTCTATTGCCAAAAAGGATTTGGATACATACCTTGCCTACTTAAAGTCAGATCCTTTATATAATTTAGCTGAATTTAAAGCCCATGAAGATAAACTGCATCGGTTTGCAAAACTTACCGTTAAATATAGAGAGCAAATTGTAGCTTTAAAAGGGGAAGTAAACTTTAAAAATAGGGGAGAGCATATTTCTCCTAAAGAGTGGAAAGAGCATTTAGATAATAAAGATGAAAATACTATTATTATTGATGTTAGAAATAATTACGAGTCGGAAATAGGACATTTTGAAGGGGCATTAAAACCAGATGTAACTACTTTTAAAGAATTTATTGAGTATGCAGATAATTTGTCCAAAATGGAAGGTAAAGAAAA
>JBIKKN010000115.1:0-3745 GCA_044360335.1 Chlamydiia bacterium
GGGGTTAAAAGATAGTAAAAATGCTATTATTTCCACAGGAGGAGGAGTTGTTTTAGAGCCAGAAAATAGAGTAAATTTAAAAAAGATTGGAATTTGCATTTATTTAAAAGGGGATAAAAATTTGATAAAGCAAAGGATGTTTCAAAATATAGTACCTTCATTTTTAGACCCAGAAAATTTAGAGGAATCATTTGAAAAAATGTATAAGCAGAGAGAAGATTTGTATTTAGAAACTTGTGACTATATTATTAGAATTTAAGAAAAAGATAAATTTTTTCTAATCTATTGGATAATTTTAAGCCTTTAACCTAATATACTTAGAAAAAAAAATGGGGGCATAAAAAATGGGAATATTGCATTATCTTTCACCTTCTTTAGGATTTGTAGCGTTTGCATGGTTAGAGCAAACACAAGCATCTATATTAAATACTTCTTATGATTATCGTTTTGAAAAATTAAAACAGGAGCGTTTTGTTCTTTTACAGTTACAAAAAATGAACTTACCTTTTTTTTCATCTTTAGATAGAAGCTACATAACTGCAATAAATACAACCGAAGGTATTGGAGCTCAATCAGAAAGAATATACGCTATTTTTAGAAAAATACACAACCTTGCAAAAGAGAATTTATCAAAAGAAGAATATAGAGCAATTTGCTCTATATATAGTAGGGATGATATTTCTAGATATATTGAGTTTAATCAAGCATATCAAACTCAAAATGAAAATCATGCTTTAAATGTGCTCGCACAAGCTTTAAAAAAAGAGCAAGTTGCAATTCCAGCTAATGCAACGTTAGAAGAAATCAAAGAGTTTTTTGCAAATCCCTCTAATAACCAAACCCTTCAAAGTGTTACAAATTTAGATATGAGTGATCAAGGGCTAAAATGTATCCCAAAACAAATCATGAACTTAACAAATCTAAGAGTATTGGATCTAAGAAAGAATGAATTAGAAGATGTACCTGATTTTATAGGAAATTTGCTGAATTTAAGATGGTTATCTCTATCAAATAATAACTTAGAGTCTTTACCAGATAACTTAAAAAATTTAAAAAAACTTAGAAGTCTTTGTCTAAAATATAATAATTTTAAAAATTTACCCCATTTTATAGGAGATTTTCCAAATTTAGAAGAGCTTAATGTAGAAAATAATCAGCTGACCACATTACCAGATTCAGTAGGAAATTTAACTAATCTTTGGATAATTTCTGCCAAACACAATATGTTAACTTTTTTGCCACCTTCGATAGTTAATTTAAAGCATTTAGGATATTTTTTATTAAAAGACAATAATTTAAATCCTTTATCCTCTGAAATGGAAAGTTTTTTAATATCAAAGGGCTGTTCATACTAAAATTAGAAAAAAATTAAAGAAAATATAAGATTTTTTTTATAAACAAAGAAGTAGAAAACAACTATCTATTCATACTTCTATTACACTTGTTTTGAAATTTATCCACTAAGTATAGGGGGAAAATATGATTTTTAATATTGTTAGTCAGCATGTTAGTGTTTCCCCTTTTGTAGGTAGAGAATATGTAGAAGGGCGTAAATGGAGTTACACTACAAATAAAGATGCAGCCGATTATATTTACTCTATTGTAATAAAAGAAATTGGACTTGGACTAAAAAATTTTATTTTTAGGGGTGAATTAAAAAATGCTGTGTTTGTGAGAAATAGAAGTAAAATTACAAGGTGTAAAGTTAAGTGTATGGAAATTCTTATTTCAGCTTTATTTTTATATTTAGAGGATATAATCTCTTTTTCAAATCCAGATAGAGTTTTAAAGTCGATAGAAGGGGATACAAAATATAGAATGCCTGCAGGGATTTTAGTAAGGATTGGAACTAAGAGGTTAGATTACTCTGAAATTTCAAAAAGTTTAAATATGGAGTTAGAAGAAGATGTTGCAATGGAAAGAAAGGAGGCTTTAAATCAAGCATTGGGTAAAAATGGATCTTTAGAGCTTTTGTGCTTATTAAATGAAAGGTTAATAGAGGTACAAAAAAAATACCCGGGTGTTTATTTTTTAGTAGATACCAATAGACCTTTAAGTATCGGACCTGTTAATCCGGTAATGGAGCAAATCAGAGAAAAAAGAGCAAAACCAAATGATTTATCAGCTTTAAATATAGAAATATTTAGAGTTTAAAACGGCTTAACGTGGAAAATAGTAAATGGACTAGATTACCATATTTAGTAGAAAATTTTACTCATCTTTATGTAATTTTTTTAAATAAAAAAAATTGTATAAAATGTAAGATTATTTTAGTATAGTATCTATGAAAAAATATTTTTTATTTTTGTTTGCTTTTGCAAATATTTTTGCTGGGGACAAAGTTTATGTAGAAATAAGGGGTGGATATTTTTACCCTACATCTTCTGTAATTGAGCAAGTGTATAATAATGGGGGAGCTATTCCTGAAGTAGAACTCTCTATCGATATTAGCAAGATTTTTAGGGTGTGGTTAAATTTTAATACCTTTTTAAAAACAGGGTATACAGTTTTAGAAAATTCGCCCAATTTGCAACTTTATGAATTAAGCTGCGGTCTTAAAAAAGATCTAAAAATAATAGATCCTGTGTTTTTTTATTTGGGAATTGGTCCTTGTTTTGCTTGGCTTTTTGAGCAGCCAAATTCACAGTACCTTCCATCTTCTTTAAGTGGATATTCTTTTGGCTTTGTAGCAAAAAGTGGATTTATTTGGAAATTTAAAAGAAGTTTGTTTTTAGATTTATTTGCAGATTATTCTTACAATACTATGTATGGAATTTTTTTCGCTGGAAATTCGCAAACTTTGATAGATGTAGGTGGGCTTAGAGGGGGTCTTGGCTTTGGGGGGAGATTTTAACTATGAAGTATTTTAAACTGTTTTTTTTATCTGTTTTTTTATCCACTCATCTTTTTTCCTATCCAAAGGTGTATGTTACAAGCTCAAATGAAGTTGTTTCTGTATTAGATGCAGCAAACAACACTTTTATCCGATCTTTTACCCCCAGTTTTTCTTCAACTACAGCTTCAACTACAGCTTCAACTCTTGAGGGGGTAGCTTATTCACAAGGGCAGCAAATAGCTTACATTGCAGACTCTGGTAATAATGGGGTTTGGCTAATTGATGTTACTACAGACACTGCTTTAAATTTTATTGCTTTAGCTGGAGCAAACACTCCAAGAGAAATAGCTATTAATCCGCTAGGAACAAAGGTATATATTTCTGATGGCCCAGCAAATACGGTGTATGTTTTAAATACTTCCACATTAGCTGTTACTACAATCACCCCGGTAGTAAATGCAGGCCCTATAGCTTTTAGTACTGTTGCCCCATCAAGGGTTTATATTTTAAATCCAGCAAACGGAGTAGTTAGAATATATTTAGATACCACAAATACTTTTATTGCTCAAATGCCTGCAGCTGCTAATGCACAATTTTTAGCAATAAGTAGTACAAATGTTGGTTTTGCTCCAAATTCATTAAATACTGGTATTGTTACCTTTAATGCCTTTAATGGTGCAATTACAACACCTATTTCTACTACACCAAGTCAATTAAGAGGGGTCGATTTTACCCCTAATGGACTTACAGCTTATGTTGCAAGTGCTTTAGATTCCAATAGAGGATTACTTCCTGTGGTATCAGGAGTTCCTTCAACCTTTATTCAGATGTTAGATCTGGATAATGACCCAAATAGAGTTTTAGTAAATCCTTTAACTCCAACTCAAGTTTATATCACAACCATTCCTC
>JBIKKN010000116.1:0-3739 GCA_044360335.1 Chlamydiia bacterium
CCTTGCATAAACAGATTCGGTAATCATAGAAAGAGGGATTCCCTCATTTAAAGAGCTTTCTGCAGTCCACTTACCTGTCCCCTTTTGCATTGCTACATCTAAAACCTTGTTTACAAGAGGTTTACCATCTGCATCTTTAAAGCTAAATACATTTGCAGCCACTTCAATTAAAAAGCTATTTAAATCCCCTTTATTCCACTGATTAAAAATAAATGATAATTCATCTTCATCTACTCCAAGAACCTGTGATAAAATATCAGAAGCTTCACAAATAAGTTGAATATCCCCATATTCAATTCCATTGTGTACCATTTTTACATAATGGCCAGCCCCCCCTTCCCCAACAAATTCGCAGCAAGGTTCCCCTTTTGGAGTTTTAGCTGCAATTGTTTGAAACATATCTTTTACATAAGGCCAAGCATCTTTTGAACCACCAGGCATAATAGATGGACCATGCCTTGCTCCATCTTCTCCACCTGATATACCACAACCTAAATAGTAAATCCCCTTTTGTTTAAGAAAGTTTATACGTCGTTCTGTATCTTTATAAAAACTATTTCCGCCATCTATTAAAATATCCCCCTTTTCTAAATGGGGTATTAGTAAATCTATAAATTCATCTACTGGATCCCCCGCCTTTACCATAAGTAAAATACGGCGTGGACTACTAAGAGATAAACAAAATTCTTCCAGGGAATAACAACCTTTAATTTTTGTTCCTTTTGCTTCCTTTGCTAAAAAATCATCCACCTTAGAGGTAGTTCTATTAAAGCAAGAAACTTTAAAATTGTGATCATTAAAGTTTAAAATAAGGTTTTGGCCCATAACAGCAAGTCCAATTACCCCAATATCAGATTTATTTTTCATAAAAACTCTCTCTTTTTAGCAAATGCTACACTTTTTTGAACAACTGGTCAACTATCATTAACTCTAATACACCTGTAAGTTATTATTATATCAAGACTAATTTTATAATAAACTTATAACTAAACCAAGTAATTTATAATTAAAAAATAACTTAAATATTTGTAAATTAATAACTTAAGAAAACCGTAATAAAAAAAATTTTTTAGGATTTAGTGTTTCAAATTAATAAAACCAGGGCTAAAAAGAGGTTAGTTAAAAAACTCTTAATTTGCCGCGGCTTACGAAACACTTAATTCCAAAAGGTGAAGGATTTCCCCCCACCCTTTTTTTGTGGCGCGCTCAAAACATTCCTTAAGGGGGTCAGGGGTTTTTATGTCTTTAAATTCAGGGTGGATTAATAGTGCTTTAAGGGTTGAGGTTTAGTTTTAACAAATTTTGAGTTGGCAATCATAGTTAACTGCTCTTTACTTAAAGCTAGTTTTTGGTTTAATAGGATTTCTAAATCAAAATCTAGCCTACATTTTAATATATTATTGATCCTATTTTCAATAGAGGATTGAAATTTTTCTAGTTTATGAGAGTTTCTTAAAGGTAAAAAGGTTCGTTTACGAAATGCATTTTCACTTATTGGAGGGCATGGATCATTTCATGAGCTAATGCTAAATAACTTTGACTTTTAGTTACTGCTTGTTTATTCTCATGCCTACCTATATATTAAAAATTTGAATTTGGATTAATTATTTTAGTTTCATTTAAATTGAAGCGAAGTTTATATTTTTCCCCAGATATAATAGATAGTGGTTTTTTTGAGGCATATAAACGTTTAATTAATTCTCTACCTTCAGGAAGGGTTAATATTTTTTCAAATTCTTGTAGAGTTTTTTCCTTGAACTCTTTAGAGCCAGTAATTTTTATGGTGTTAAAAATACTTTTTGACATGATTTTCTTTCTTAAAAATATCATTTCTTTTAATTCATTTTTTGAAACAACATTTTCAGGTTTTGGATTTGGAATTAGATCATCTTTTAAACAAATGATTCCAAATTTTGCAAATGGATTATTATCGATTATATTTTTTTTACCAATTAAATTTTCTATTTGTTTGCTTACTGATGAAGGGTCAGCTTGAAATAATACTAATTCATTAAAAAATTTTAAAAGACGAGGATCTTCTGGATTTGCCCATTTAGAAACTCTATCTGTTAAAGAATTGTAAGCAGTTTGGATTTTAAAAAAGCGAGGATCTAATAAATTAGAGCTACTTTTAAGTTCCCCAATATGAACAGATGAATCCCCTTTGTAAAGATGGTTAATTTCCTTTATACCATTTACTAGGCGTAATGTATCACAAACAAAACGGGTAATTTCCTTTTAAGAAGGAGTAGAGCCGCCTATTGAGGGAGCTTTATAACTTTCTGTAAAGCTGCTTACTGCATTGATGTTCATAATAAACCTATAATAAATATTATACTTATTATAAAATATTATAATTAAAATTTCAATTTTATAAATAACATAATTACATAAACTATTGAAAATAAAAGGTTTAAGAAGAGTAAATAAAAAAAATTTTTTAGATTTAGAATTTTTAAAATTAATAAAAAATGGGGAAATAGAGGAAAAATTCCTTAAAATTAAAAAAGGGGGGAGTCCTAGGGGGCGGGGCGAAAAAAAGGGGGGCGGGGTTAGTTTTCTTTGGTTTTAAGGATTTCAATAAAAGCTGATTGAGGAATAGAAACTTTTCCGAATTTTTTCATCTTAGCTTTTCCTTTTTTCTGCTTTTCTAAAAGTTTTCTCTTTCGAGTTATATCCCCACCATAACATTTGGCAGTTACATTTTTACTCATTGCAGAAATTGTTTCTCTTGCAATAATTTTCCCACCAATTGCTGCTTGAATAGGAACTTTGAATTGCTCTTTTGGAAGAATTTCTTTTAAACGTTTACAAATTTCTCTACCTTTACTTTCTGCTTTTGAAGCATGAATAAGTGTGGAAAAAGCATCTACTGGCTCTTCATTTACACGAACTTCTAGCTTAATAATTTTACTTATTTCATAGCCTACTTGTTTGTAGTCAAAAGATGCATACCCTTGAGTTATTGATTTAAGTCTATCATTAAAATCGATGATCACTTCATTTAAAGGGAGCTTGATGTGTAAAAATACACGTCCACCATCAATTGTTTCCATATCTTCAAGGTATCCGCGCTTTTCATTTACAAGGTTTGTCACAGCACCCATATAGGTTGTTGGAACTAAAATATTACAAAGTATCCATGGCTCATAAACGGACTCATACATTGTTGGATCAGGAAAATGTACAGGGTTATCCACTGTAAACTCTTTGCCATTTTGTTTTTTTAATATGTACTGAACACTTGGTGCAGTAGTAATCACATCTATATTAAATTCTCGAGAGATACGTTCAAATACAATCTCTAAATGTAAAAGACCTAAAAATCCACAACGAAAACCCATCCCTAAAACTTGAGAATTTTCTTGCTCTACAAATAATGCAGAGTCGTTCAATCTAAGTTTAGCAAGCGCATCCACCAAAGCTTCGTAATCTGCAGAATCCACAGGATAAACCCCTGCATAAACAACAGGATTTATCTCTTTAAAACCAGGTAAAGGCTCTGTTTCATGCTCTTTTTGAATGGTTAAAGTATCGCCAACTTTTACATCTTTTGGATTTTTTATATTTGCTAATATATAACCAACTTCACCAGCTTTTAGCTCTTTAATTGGAGATTCTTTAGGGTTAAATATCCCTACCTCTAAAACTTCAAATGTTTTTTCTGTAGCTAAAAACTTTACAATATCTCCTTTTTTTAAGGAGCCAGAGAAAATCCTTACATAGGTATAAATACCTC
>JBIKKN010000118.1:0-3695 GCA_044360335.1 Chlamydiia bacterium
TAACCCTGATGAGTCAGCAGTTTATAACGCTCGTCTGATTAAAAATATAACAGAAACCCCAATTTATGATAGTATAAAAGGTTCGCTAAGCTGCTCTATGTTATCTGCTGCCGATGGGCTTATCAAACACAATGACAGCTCCTCTATTAAATATATCATGGGAAATTTAATAAAAGATGAGATTGCATCAGAAGTGCTTTTTGATGACCTGATGGTTATTTATAAGGAACTTGCAGCGTAAGTAAAGACTATTTTAAAGTTTTTATAAAAGGAAACTTTTTAAGGTCTTCGGCTACAAAGGTATTGGCAAAAGTTTTTCTTGCCTCTTGCTCAAAAGGAGTAAGATCTAAATACCTTGCTGAAAAATGGGTGAGCACAAGCATTTTTGCTCCTGCATCTTTTGCAACTTCTGCCGCCCCCCGGGCAGTTAAATGTTTATGCTTATATGCCATATCCTTATCTATTTCTAAATAAGTACTCTCTGAAAGAATTAAAGTTGCATCTTTTGCAATTTTTTTTAGGCCATCACAATACTTTGTATCTGAAATATATACAAAGCTATCCCCTTTTCTCATGTAGCTCATTTCCTCTTCTGTGATAATCTTACCATCTATTAAAATTTGTCCATTATCCCTTAACTCTTTCATTTTATCTCCTTTAATTCCAAGAGCTAAAAGCTTATCTTTATAATATTTTCTTTCATCTTTTTCTTGTACTCTATAGGCAAAATTATCTACACCATGATCTAAAGATTCTGCCCATATCTCAAAGTTGCCATCATCATGAACAAGGCCACTTCCCTCTATAGGGTGTTCGGCAACTTTAATCTTTTCATGATACATAGAGCTATACCTTAATCTATCAAAATACTTTTTCCCACTTTTTGGGTAGTAACAATCAATAGTATGATTTACCTTATCTAAGTTAAGACGCATGAGCATAGAGCCAAGCCCTAAGCAGTGGTCTCCATGAAAATGAGAAATAAGGATCCTTGTAACAGTGGGCGGGGCAATATCTGCATGAATAAACTGCCTTTGGGTGCCCTCACCTGGGTCAAATAAGAGCCCTTCTCCATTCCATCTTAATAAATAAGCGCCATGATTTCTATTCCTAGTAGGCTGCTGGGAGGATGTTCCTAAAATTACAAGGTCTCTAACGCTCATGGTGGCTCTTTATTATTTTCTGATGGATTAAGAGTATGCAGGATAGAGCAGATAAAAACAACTCTTTCATAAGCAACTGTAAATTAGATATATACATTTTTTAATAAATAATAATATATATTTTATAAAATAATTATGATATAATTAGTTATTAAATAATTAAGGAGTAGAAAAATAATGCAAATTACTGAAAGTCCCCCTATAGAAAAAGCACAAAACGAAGTTACTAAAACTAAAGGTTGTTGTAACCTAACAGGTTTAATACCAAGCCAATTGCCAATCTGGGGAAAAGTAATCTATAAAATCATCCTTCTTGCTCCTATTGCCATAATGGGCGCTGTATTTGCTGTTGTTATGACTCCAATTGCACCAATCATTGGAACAGCCCTTGGAGGGGCAATTGGTACCTTTGTTGGAAGTGTAATATCTACTATTTTTGAGCAAATTATAAGACAATGCATATTCAAAGAACACCTAGACGTTAAAGAGCTTTGGAAAAATAATATGATAACAGCTGCAAAATCTACGGTTGCAGGTTTTGCTGGGGGGGCGGTTTCTGGGGTTATTTCTGGAGCTTTAACCACAGCATTTGCAGCAACAACAGCCTCTTCTGCGTTGATTGGATTTACAAATCTATGTGCAACAGGAGCTGGAGCATCGGTAACAGCAACTTGTGCAAGTATTGCCCTTAGAGCTGGGATCGGTGGTATATTAAAAGGGGCAAAAGTTCCTCAAAATGATATACCTTCTGACTTTTCATTAGAGGCAAATGAATTTAAAAAAGAATTACGACAAGGACTTTTAATTGGTGGGGCTGGCGAATCTTTAGGAACTTTGGCCCCCGCTGCAATTCCTTTTGCTGCAGCAGGTCTTGTAACATTAGGAAATATAATAGGCACCTCATTAGTACTTGCATCAAAAATAAGAGCGCGAGCAAAAGTTCTTCCTATAGTAGAATTACCTACTATTAATAAATCACCTGTAACTATTACAACCCCTATTGATAATTTATCCTCTAGGGTTGATGCTTTTGAACCTTCCGACAAAAAGTCCAACTAAAAATCCTGAAATATGGGCAGTGTTTGCAATAGCTAAAGGTATAGAATATATACTAAAAAGTTGTAAGAAAAATGCAGCTATTTGAAGGGCTAAAAAGCCTAAAATAAATATCATGAAAAAATAAAGAGTTTGCTTGCTTACTAAATAAACTTCCCAGGGAGCGATCTTTTTTCTTACCCATATAAAACCAATAAAAGCAGATAAAACCCCTGAAATTCCCATAAAATAAGGTCCTGAGATCAAATACTGACAAACATTGGAGATAAGAGCTGTAAAAAGGATAAATAAAATTAAACGAAGTTTGCCTATATTAAACTCTATCATTCTACCAAGAAGGGAGAGCCATAAAATATTAAAAAGCAAATGAAGAAGACCAGTATGTAAAATCGCAGGGGTAAAAAGTCTCCAAACTTCTCCCCTTCTTACATCGCCAAATAATTTGCCATCCCAAAGATCTTTTCTATTTTCCTTTGAAGAGAGTAATATATTATAAATGCCAATCCAAGGGGCGTTTGTATTGTGCTCTTTTATAAGAGACTGAGCCTCTTCTGGCAAAGTATTTGCTTTTACCTTTTCAGCTCCATACTTATCTATCAGCTGATCTAAAATTCTACTTTGTTGAGGGTAATCAATAATTAGCGCTTTTACAATTGGGGGAAAAGATTTTAAACTATTATTTGTATCGGCTTTAGCATAGGTTTGAAAAACCCCTAAAGCAAAAATTAAACTGCAAATAACGATTAAACCCCTTGTTACATAACCGTTAGATCTGATTAACTTTAAATTTGTGGGAGATTTTTCGGTTTTTTCTTTAATAAAAGGGTTAGAAATGAAACCTTTTACCTTAGAAAAATCATCAAAATATTTTTTTGCCTGCTCTATATGCCCTTCATCATGCACCCAAACAGCATAAATGCCTTGATCTTCTTCGAGCAAAGAGGTGATATTTTTCTTAAGTAAAAATTCTGCAAATTCTTTTGCTCGAATTTCTTTTTTAAATTCACCAACTTTTCGCAAAATGATAACCTTATAATTCTAAATGTTTTTTTACAATTTTTTAAAAATTAAATCGTATACCTCTTTATAATTTTCTACAAAATACATGTCCACACCTTTTTTTACTTGAGGAGGAAGTTCCTCAAAGTCCCTTTTATTCTTTTTTGGAGCAATAATTTTATGGATATTTTCTCTTTTTGCAGCAATAATTTTTTCTTTAAGCCCACCAATTGGAAGAACTTTTCCAGTAAGAGTTATTTCCCCTGTCATTGCAAAACTATCTGGAACAGGGGTTTGACTTAATAAAGAAATGACAGCAGTTGCCATTGCAATCCCAGCAGATGGGCCATCTTTTGGCGTTGCCCCCTCAGGGATATGAATATGAACCTCTAAATTTTCTAAAGATAAATCTTTTGGAAGAAAATGCTCTTTTTGAGAATGAACATATGTCATTGCAATTGAGGATGACTCTTTCAT
>JBIKKN010000185.1:0-2571 GCA_044360335.1 Chlamydiia bacterium
CCCTCCAAAATAACGAAAATCTTTTTCTGCAGCTTCTAAAACAAAATTCCAAGAAATAGGGAATTTCCACCCATCTGGCTGATTTATAGCAACCCTTGTTTTAAAATATGGAATAGATGTGCTTTTCCAACTAAACCCCCCTTCAACAATTGTCTTAAAATAGGGCTTAACAAATACCCCCTGCAAGCCAGAAAAAAATTGATTTTGAAATACCTGAAAATATCCACCAAGGGTTAAACTCTCTAAAAGCCCCCCTTTTAAATAACCGGTAAATGCAAAAGATGGAATGATATCATAAAATCCCCCAGCCCCTTTTGAGATCGTATAAGAGGGAACTCCAAAAGATATATTTGCTTCTGTTTCACCAACTTTCATCAAAGAGCTATTATAAAACATACTAAGGTCAATTTCTCTTGTTTCTCCTGTAGGTCCCATAATTTCTAAACACACATTATTTAACCCTTGAGATAATGGAAAATTTTGTAAACTGTGACTTCCGGCTGGAAGATTTAATCTATTCACCTCTATCCCATTTACTTTAACTTTTACATCAGAATCTGCATTTAAAAAAATATCATGCCGGCTCATAGAGCCAATAGTTGGATCGGTTATCAAATCGCTATTTTTACTAAAATTTACCCCTAACAAAGGGCTTGTCCCTTGAAAAGAAATTCCATTTGCATTGATTGATCCAATCGACCATTTAAGGCCAGAATCAGGAAACCTTTTTATAATAACTGCATTTACTGGATTTACACCAAGAGTATTTGCAGCTAAAAAATATCCATTTCCAACAAAAAGTGTATCTTTATAGTGTAAATTTAAATCAGCATTTCCAAATGTCGATACCCCCTTTGGGTTAAAAGAAATATTAAAATTACGCCGATCTTTAAGCCCCATCTCAATGTTGATATACCCACTTAATGGATCAGGCTCAATTTTTTTTCCAATTTCACTTTTACCACTAAAAATAGGCTTTCTAACATCTGTATACTTTGTGCGAAGAAGCTTTAAATTTATATCTAAATAAAGACTTTGGTTGGTAGAAGAAAAAAATATTTTGAAATCATTTTCCTCTTTTATAGAGTTTTCTTCTAAAAAATCTATGGTGCTTATAAATTTTACAAAATTATTAAACCCTTCTAAGGTAAAATACTCTTTTAAAGGATACTTTAAAGCAAGCTCATCAAGCTTTATAACACCACTATCGGTATCGGCTATTACAATTATATTTTCAATAAGCCTTTGATTTAAGTATAAGGGTACATCTATTTCAATCTCACTAGAAAATATTAAAGAGGTAACAAAAACAAGTAGAAATAGAAAATACCTCAAAATTATTACTCCGAAATGCGAACACCTACAATATTTTCTGGTATTTCTTTTTCAGATACTGGTATTTTAATCCTTCTTTTCCCCCCTGCAAGCATCATTAGATTCATTCCCATATGCTTTTTTATTAGCTCTTCAGATAAAAGGTGCCATCTATCTTTTTCCCCTTTTAACTGCATTAATAATTCAATCTCTAAATCCTCTACATTTATATACTTTCTTTTGCCACCCTTATTTTCTAACGTTATAACAAAAAAATCTTCCCCTTCAATTTTTTTCTTCCCATACTCAGTTACTTCAATACTAGGGGCAACTTTTTTGTTTGGCTGAACATACACTGATCCATCAAAACGTATACCAAAAGAAACCCCAGCTCGCTTTTCAGATTTTTCTAAATCCTTTTCCCCAAAATCCACATCCACATTTTGCTCAGCAAAAATTATCCTATATGATTTTTCCTCTTTAATTTGCTCTTTTGCTTTCCAAATAACCCTTACTAACCTTTTCTCTCTTGGTTTTAATACAAGTTGCTTTGGATATACTATTAAATCTTTAGTAGGCTCATAATAATGCTTGCCATCTTCATCTAAAAATCGACTTTTTGTGGTAATTGCAATCACTTTTTGCGAGTTGTTATCATTTGTTATTGTATAATACCCTTGACCTTTTGCAGCTTCAATCTCTAAATCAATAGGAGAAATAGATAGGGCAAAACCCTTCACCAATAATAAATGGAAAATTATATTCGTTGCTTTTTTTATCATTTACCTTTACCCAATATTTTTTAACCTTATTGTAAATCCCATCTGTAAATCAGTTGTGTTAAAATCTATGCTATCGATCTTTGGAACTTTTATTCCCATACTTATCACTTTAGAAATAGGCTCTTTTATATCCACCCAACTAAAAATTACATCCCTATTACCATATCCTAAACCACTTTCACTAGAGTAGAAATAAAATTTAAACATAGCACTTTGATTTCTATCACAAAAAGCAAAACCATCTTGCATCAAAGAATTTTCAGAAAAAACCTCAAGCTCCCCCCCTGATTTAAGATTTGTATTAAACACAATACTGAAAACATTGTCATAAATCATATCTTTTGCAAAACTTTCGTAACTAAAATTAAAGTTTGCAATATTATACTGAATCACAATCGATGATTTATCAGAAACCACACCCTTTAAATCAATATTTATTTCCTTTGCAATCAAATTACAAAAAATAAAATATAAA
>JBIKKN010000195.1:0-3688 GCA_044360335.1 Chlamydiia bacterium
AAGATCTCCCTGAACTGATAGATTTTGATTTGCTAAAACAAAAATTGGATGTCTCGTGGCGGAGGTCATTGCTCTTTGAGTTTTTAAATCAAAATAATCTGTGTGCAAATATATTATTTCATCGGTACTATTCTGAGGTTTTTGAAAAGTTCCATCAGAATTACGATAAATACTTTCTTCTAAAGCATAGGTTTGACCTGCACCATTTAAGGCTACCCTAATCCGTTGTAACCATCCGTTCAAATATTCAAAGCCTTCAATGATTGAATCTTTTGCTGAACCATATTCCAGAATCTGAGTAAAGGTTTCAAAATTATCCAATTGTAAAGGTTGCGACATAGCGAATAAAGTGATATAGTTTACTTCATCTATAAAATAGGTGTTGTAAATCCCGATTCGATAAATGCCGTTGGCTAATGGTGGAATTGTGATGCTGGCTTGGTATTGAGATGAGTACAAAATTTGGGTTCCACCTGATACTTTTGTGAATTGTACAGTTGGTAAAGCATCATCAGCAATTAACTTTATTTGCAAATTTACAATATAATCGTCTTCAATACATGGGAGTAAATTAGTTTCAAAAGTTATAGTAACTGAAAGATCTAAATTTTCTACACAATTAATCTGATATCCACTTGCCGATAAACTATTGATATAGTTTATTAATGCAACTTTATTTGTTAAATTATCAGCAGGAGTATTTTGAAAACTATCATAAACAAGGGCTTCATCAAAAAAGTTAAAAACAGATAAACCAAAATTATAAAGTGCTGGATCTAAAATATTGGAGTTTATGTCTAATCTTAGTGAGTTAAAATCACCTTCAGTATAGGTATAAGAATATACATACGGTTCACAAGTTACAGTTACTGGTTTAGTTAAACTTCCAATATCCTGCAAATATTTACCATTGCAGTCAAATATTCCAATGTAAGGAAATTGGTCGCTTTCTGGGTCAATAGCCGGGTCAAAAATAAAATCCTGTGGAATATTTATTTGATAAGAATCGCTTGACTTTATAATCAAATTAAAAGGCTCTTCATTTACAACAGTTCCAAATTCGCATTGGTCAAAGTCGTAGTAAACTGTTGAATAAAGCTTTCCAGTATCGGGATTAGATGGTGTTGTTCCACTTAACCCTGAAGCTAAATCAGGAGGTGTTCCAGATGTATAATCAGGATCGACAAACCTTTGAAAATACCAATTTGAAGAAACCTTTATTCCTGCTAAAATAAATGAAACACCATATTTAGAACTTGAAACTGCAAGTTGTTTTTTTGTTGAAGAAACAGTTATAAAATCAAATACCCAATCTTCTGGAAGTGGCAGCAAATAAATGTTGGTTGCATTCCAGTTGTCTTCTGTAATGGATTCTTTGATTGGCTTTTCCAGAAAGAAAGAAACCATTGCTTTTTCAATTTGGGTTAGTTCCCGAAGCCGAAAAACAGTCTTAGGAATCATTCTTAAATCAGTTATACCATCTCTTTGAGGTCGGTTAGTTGTTGTGTTGTATTCCCAATCGTAAGCCCTTAGAAGCCTTCTTTCTGCTATTCCTGTTGTAGAATTATAAGTAAAGGTATCTGGAAATATTGCAGCACCATTTTGATTATAAACCGATAAGGTTCTGGCTAGTTTTAATTCCTCATCAATAAAAGGCCTATTCGTTGCTGAATCTTCTTTTGTCAAACCTGTAGTAAAAACAGTAGTACTAGAAGTTACTATTCCATCGGTAAGGTCAAATGTAATCGCAATAAAAGATGGTAAATAGTCGGCTTGCTGTTGGATGGTAATTTCCAACGTATAAACCTCTACCCCTACACTTGTCGGATAAGGGCTTGGCAAAACCAATTCTAATGAGGCAAATGTTGGGGCATCATTCAATAATTGAATTTCGTTTCTTATTTCATTGACTGAAACAAAAAATTTATCTCCTAGAAAATAATCATCAACAAAAAGAGAAACCAATGTTTGCAGTTGCACTTTTCGATAAGCGTGTTCATCACCAAAATTCCCATTGATTTCGGCTTGCTCAAAATTAATAAAAGGAAATGGACCCATGTTTTTTTATCTAATAATTACAAAATACGTGGTCCAAAAGTTCTGACCCTGCAATGAAATTGAGGCCCGATAACACCATGGACCAGAAGAAGGTGGAATAGGCTGTACTTCATTTACTGCACGTTTTCCTTCGTCAAGGTCTTTTTGTTTGTTTACTTCTATCATAACCTTATGTATCCAATTGTTCCAAGTGTAGAATCACAATAAATATAAGTGGTCCCTGTTACATATCCATTTGGAACTGTTATTGCTGCTGCTGCTGCTGCTGCGTCCGTAAATTGAGGAATTGAATTATTGGAAATTGCAAATACATTGTCCGTTCCTGTGTAGCCAGCGGACCCATCCCATCCTGCATCTTCTCCAAAAAACTGACCGCCTGATTTTGTATTTGACCTTCCTGCATTCTTACCAAATTGGTTTACGTTATTTCCAGTATTATCCTGCCCCGCCTGTGGTCCGAACTGGTTGGCATTGTCGCCTGTATTATTTTTGCCTGCCTGTGTGCCTAATTGATTAGCATTAGGACCATCATTTCCATCACCAGCGTTAGTTCCAAATTGATTTACATTTGCCCCTGCATTGTTTAGCCCTGCATTCTTACCAAATTGGTTTACCTCAGATACAACATTTCCGTTTCCTGCCTGATTGCCAAATTGATTATTATCCGAGCCTGTATTGCTTGTTCCAGCCCCTGAACCAAATTGATTGTTGTCGTTTCCTGTATTGCTTGTTCCAGCCCCTCCACCAATTTGAACTACTCTATCTCCAGATGCGCTTCCTCCTAAAATTTGCACAACGCCTATTCCTGTTGTACCTGTTGCGGTTCCAATGGTTTGAAATTTACCAGTTCCATTTATAAAAACAATAGACCAAATGGCTGCACCAGTTCCTACACTTGTGGCCCTATATTCAAATCCTGTGGCCGCATTAATCCAAATATCTCCTGCTACATATCCCTTAGTATTATCTGAATTGGCAGTTGGGGCAGTTGTGTAAATATTATCAGCAGGTATGAAATAATCTGACGTCCTGTTGTATCTTCCAAACTTTCCACTCGTCAAATTCAAAGCATTTGGATTCAATGTCGAAGTCGTTGCAGCCGTTACTTGAATAATAGCTGTATTGCCTAATGCGTTGGTTATGTTGTATCTGGCTGTTAAAATCAATCCAGAACTACCAATAAGAGTAGTTAATTGAGAAGTTGTAACACTAATAACCAGTTCAGCATTAAAAGCAATTGAATCCAGTTGGTCATCATTAAATGTAACCTCATCATTGCCTCTGGTATTTTTGCCATTTCCGAAAGTCGTTGTGTTATCGGTTTTGAGTTGCGCTCTTGTTTTTACTGCCATATTTTTATTTTTTTAATCGCCTGTGAAATAATCGCCCGGAAAGTAATCCCCTGAAAAATAATCAGGAATATTTTTTGCCAAAATTAATTTAAAATCTGTAATTCCTGAGTTAGGATCAACTGGTTTGTTTGTTGCACTTTCCAGAAACCCGAAGAACTCAAAACCTCCGCTTGTTACCCTGATAAACCCTGTACCAATATTGGCCATCTCAATGAATGAACAAAGGTTTTGAGGAAAAGAAAAATCTAATGTTATTGGTTTGAAAAGATAATTGTTTA
>JBIKKN010000121.1:0-3656 GCA_044360335.1 Chlamydiia bacterium
TCTTGCTGGTGGTTTAGTAAAACTTCTGCTCATATCTGTTTTACAAAGTTTTAAAATTTCTCCAACTGCAAGATCGGGTAGGATTGCCTCTTCTTCAGTTTCTGAATCATCGGTTTTTTCTTGATAAAGAGTTAAAAAACCTTGAAAAACTATTTGCGAGCCAGAGACTCTCATTAACAAGGTATGGATTTGCTTATCGCTATGACCTGTTGGTTTTGCTTCAATATCTACAGAAACTGTATCGTAAATAGCATTTTTCATTTGTGAGGCAAAAAATCTTTTCCATATCAATGAGTAGAGCTTAAATTGGTCAGCTGTTAAATATTGCTTTATCTTTTCTGGAGAATGTTCAAAATTTGTAGGGCGAATTGCTTCATGGGCATCTTGTACATTTTTTTTCAAGCTATACTGGATAGGTTTTTCACAAAGGAATTGTTCTCCATACAAAATAGATATATAAGGTCTACACCCTGCCAATGCTTCATCAGAAATACGTGTTGAATCTGTTCTCATGTAAGTAATAAGCCCTTCTGTACCATCGGCAAGTTCTACCCCTTCATATAGATTTTGAGCGGTCATCATAGTTTTTTTAGAGGAAAAATGGTGGTGCCTTGATGCTTCTTGCTGCAAAGTAGAAGTGATAAAGGGGGGAGAGGGTTTTCTTTGTTTTTGTTTTTTTTCTACTTTTGTAATAGTATAGGTAGAGTGATCAAGGGCATCTTTAACATTTTTTGCGATTTTCTCTTTGTTTATTATATAAACTTTTTTATTAATTTCTTCTTTTTCAACTTTTAGATCATTTACTGAATGTAGGTTAGAAATAATGGTACTTTTACCTTTTAAAAGATGAGCAGAAAGATTCCAATACTCTACAGGAATAAAAGCTTCAATTTCTCTTTCTCTATCTACAACTATCTTTAAGGTAACAGATTGAACGCGCCCGGCAGATAGTGTATGAGACGAACTTCTAATTTTTTGATGTAAAATAGGAGATATCTTATAACCTACAATTCTATCTAAAAAACGTCTAGCTTGTTGAGCGTCTACTAAATTTTGATTGATAGTTCTTGGCGATTTTATTGCATTTTTTACCGCTTCTTTTGTAATTTCATTAAAAGTAATCCTTTGAAATTTTGTACCCTTTGGTAGAATTTGTGCAATATGCCAAGCAATAGCTTCCCCCTCGCGGTCAGGATCGGGAGAAAGGTAAACAATTTCTGCAGATTTTGCAGCAGCTTTTAAGGCGCTTACAACTTTATTTTTACCTTCTAAGATCTCATATTCAGGTTCAAAATTATTTTCGATATCGATTCCAAATTTTTTAGGGGGAAGATCCCTTATATGACCAATAGAGGATTCAAATATATAGTCAGAACCTAAAAACTTTTTTAAAGTTTTTATTTTTGCTGGAGACTCAACGATGATTAAAGCTTTTTTCATTTAATACTAAGAATAGAAAAAGTTAGGAATTAAAGACAAGAGAAGCTTTTACAATCTTAAAGTTTTTAAAAAATTGTTAGAAAAAAGTAAAAGTTTTATTTTTCCAAAGAGCAATATAAGTTGTAAAAAAAGATTAAGTTAGGTATTTTTTTTAAAAAAATAAGGGTTTTTATGAAGTTTGTAATTTTTTTAATGGGAATTTTTGCATGTTTTGCAGGTGAATATAATTATGCACCAAATGTATTAAATCCAAAAGAAGAAAAAAAACTTGTGGTATGTATCCCTTCCTATAATAATAGAAAATATTATAAAAATAATTTAGACTCTGTATTTTTTCAAAACTATCAAAATTATCGGGTTATATATGTAAATGATGGTTCAAAAGATGGTACTTTTGATTTAGTGAAACAGTACATAGAAGAAAGAAATTTAGAGAGTAAAATCACTTTAATAGACAATCCAGTAAATATGGGGGCAACGTACAATTGGTACCATATGGTTCACTCTTGCGCTAATGATGAAATTATTGTGAGTTTAGATGGGGATGATTATTTTGCTAATAAAAATGTATTAGCAAGGATAAATAGAGCTTACCAAGATGAAAACGTTTGGATAACTTATGGGCAGTGGAAACGTTTGCCAAATCATATAGGTCAAAGTAAAGCTGTTAAATTTAAAGATCTTGACGGTGGGATACACAGAAAAATTCCATTTCAGTGGAGTCAGATAAGAACTTTTTATGCAGGCCTTTTCAAAAAAATCCCTATAGATTCTTTTCAAACCGAAGAAGGTGAATTTTATCCTACAGCATGTGATGTGGCTATTATGTTAAATTTAATAGATATGGCGCCAAGGCATATTTTTTTTATCCCAGATATTTTGTATATCTATAATTTAGATACACAAATAAATGATCATAAAAGATTTCCTGGACTACAAAAAGAAATTGAATTAACCATTCAAGCAAGGCCTCCAGCGCCTATTGTTTCTGATTGGAAATAAAAAGGGGATAAATGATGAAATACTTAACGATATTTTTAGCTTTATTTAGCTTAATAAATGTAACTGCTAAAAAATATAATATTGCTCCTTTAATAGATTCTCATGTAGTCGAAAAACAGATAGTTGTTTGTGTTCCATCTTATAATAATGAAAAGTTTTATAAGGAGAATTTAGATTCAATATGCAAACAAAAATATACAAATTTTAAAGTGTTATATGTGGATGATGCATCTAAAGATAATACCAAATTTTTAGTTTCTGAGTATATTAGAGAAAATGCACTGGAAAACAAAATTAAACTTATTTGCAATAACCAAAACAAAGGAGCTTTACATAATGTATACGATATGATCCATTCATGTGAAGATGATGCAATTATAGTTTGTGTTGATGGGGATGACTGGCTTAAGCACGATCTAGTGTTAAAAAGAATAAATAGTGCGTATTTAGATGAAAATGTATGGGTTACATATGGACAATATATGTGCTTTCCAGAGCTTTGGGGGGGGCATTGTAGAAAAATGTCTTTTGAAGAATTGAAAGAGAAAAAACATAGAGAAGGTGATTTTATATGGAGTCATGTAAGAACTTTTTATGCAGGGCTGTTTAAAAAAATACCAAAAAATTCTCTTCAAAATCAAGAGGGTAGCTTTTTTCCTATTTCATGTGACGTAGCTATTATGTTGAATTTAATCGATATGGCCCCATCTCATATATTTTTTATCCCAGATATTTTGTATGTATATAACAGAGAAAATCCTTTGAGTGATTTTAGAATGGATTTGCAAAAGCAAAAGGATACAGAAGAGTATATTAAGAAAATGCCCCCTTTAATGGAAGTGTCTACTTGGAGATAAAATTTATAAATGATTAGTTTTAAGAATTTCCCCTTTTTTATATTTCTTCTAACGGGTGGAATTTTGTTATCTAATAATTTAGAGTACAATACTGCTTTAACAGAGCAACAAGTGGATGTTGAAAAGCCGTTAGTTGTTTGTATCCCTTCCTATAACAATGCTCTTTATTATGAAGAGTGTTTAAAATCTGTATTTTTACAAAAATATTCTAATTATAGGGTGATTTATATAGATGATGCTTCTTCAGATAATACCTATAAGCTAGTTGTTAAATATGTAAACGATAATAATCAAGAAGATAGAGTTATTGTATTAAAAAATAGTCACAATATGGGAATGCTTTATAACCACTGCTGT
>JBIKKN010000122.1:0-3637 GCA_044360335.1 Chlamydiia bacterium
TGGTCCACTCTTCTTCAGCAATTACAACCCCTTCCATCTCCTCTTTGATGTCAAAAGCTGTTTTATCCCCTAAATCTTTTAAAAGTAACTTTATCGCATCTACTGGATTAGCTCTTGTATAGGCTTCAAATTTCACAGGATCTCCAAATCTTCGTGCTAAAAAGTGATCGGCAGAAATTGGCAATAAAGTATTAAATGCGTTTTTAAAACTTATCTCTTTTACATCAGAAACAAGATCAAACTCTATAGATATTTCCCTTCTTAAAAAAGAAATATCCATCACCTCTCCAACTCCCCAACTTCCTGTGTGAAAACAAAAATTTCCTTTTTGTAGATGGATTAAAAGCTCAAAGTTTCTTATACAGCCTTGAAAATCTTCCTTATCTCTAAGCCCTACAATTCTTAAAACTTCAGGGAAAATTTCTAATTTCCCATATTTAGTAGTTAGATAATTTAAAGCTATTTGAGCAAGCTTTGGGGTGTTTGCTGTTTGTAAATCAAAAATTAACTTTAAAACTTCATTTTTTGCATCCGATGGTGCAAGATTATTCCAAAGCTCTAGCCCCTCTTCGGCATAAATACCAAAAGATTTTGCAAATGGTGCCCCTCTTACTGCATCTAAAATAAGCGCCATCTCTTCAGGATCTACCTCATCACTTAAACAATACTCTTGCCAAAGAGCCACTGCAGAAGGTAAATTATCTTCCTCTACATGCTTTTTAAACTGCTTTAAATACTCCATCTCTCCCAACTCTTCACTCCAAAAAAATCTATTTTTTCTATTTTATGATTTCAATTCTAATATTATATAAGTAGTATAAGCAAATAATCCTTTAGGTGCAATTGGAGAATAGCTATGAAGCAAATTTTTACTCATGGTGGAATAAATCTACCATTTAAAGGTACTGTTAATGTTAATATTTTAAAAAATAAAGACCCTAAAATAGTTTATATAGATTTATCCCCCTATACTTACCTTTCCCTAAAAGCTACAAAAAAAATAGGGGAAAAAATTGTAGGTTCTGAAGTAATTGCATTTGATAAAAATTTTCCCAAAAGAGTTTATTTGTCTCCTTATTTTGGAAAAATAATAGACATTTTCAAAGCAGAAAAGCAAAAAATAGTATCTATTGCTATAGAAATCGAAGAAATGGATTCCCCTCCCTATTTTTCTTTTTCAGAAAAATTTGATAAAAATGAACTTATGGACATTTTTTTCCAAACAGGGCTTAGCTTTTTTATTCACAAAAGGCCTTTAGAAAGGGTGATTGGAAAAAATGATTTTCCTCGATCTATTTTTATCAATACAGTAGTTTCAGCACCTTTTGCCCCTTCTTTTACCTATATTTTAAAAGAAAATGAGGAAATTTTTCAAAAAGGGATTTTTATTCTTTCAAAAATCGCTCCTATTCACTTAATTTATAATGAAAAAGAGTTTTCCAATTTTTCTTGTTGCTCCTGCCATCAGATATTTGGTGTTCACCCCATAGAGAGCCCTTCCATCCATATTATGGCAATTGACCCAATTTTATCTGAAAAAGATATCATTTGGTCTTTAGATGTGTACGATGTACTACAAATTGGCTCTGTTTTTTCTAATAAAGGTTTATTTACAGAAAAAATTATTTCCTTGGGAGGTTTGGGTTTTTCTGAATCTACAAGAACTTTGATTAAAACCAAAAAGGGTGCAAAAATTAATGATATTGCTACATCTTCTCATCAAATTATTGCCGGAGACCCATTAACTGGTCTTTTAGGTGGCGAATATATCAGAGAAAAGGATTTTGCTATAACTTCTTTTATAAAAGAAGAAAAAAAAGAATGCATCCCCTTTTTAAAACTAGGGATAAATAAATTTTCCGTAACAAACACTTATTTTGGTCGATTTTTCAAAGGTTTTTTTAAAAATAAAGATCTAAATTACAAACTAGGGGGGGAAGAGCGCCCCTTTATTTTAAAAGATATCTACAAAAAAGCCCTTCCTTTAAATATATATATTGAACCTCTTATCAAAGCGCTCCTTGCCAAGGATTATCCCCTTGCCATTGATTTAGGCTTTTTAGAAATAGAGGCAAAAGATCTAGCTTTGGCCGAATATATTTGCCCATCTAAAATCCCCTTAATGCACTTTTTTAAAGTGGCAAAAAAAGATTATCTGCAACTTTTTGAGGAAAATTAAGGTGCAAAAAAAGAAACTTTTTGTTTACACTTTTTTTATATTAATCTTAAAGAGAAAACCATGGATAAACCTTACGAAGAGTTCACAGAAGAAGAAGAAAAATTATTAGAAAACTACGTTACAAATATAAGTTCGAATATATTTGCTTTAAAAAATCTCCCAGAAGTTATTAAAGGGGCTCTTTTTTCTAGGTATTCAAGATCCACTCTTGGGCTGCGCTCTCTTTTATTAAAAGAGTTTATTAATAAAGAGGAAATGCTTTTTAATGATATCTCCATTAAAGGTTCTAAAGATCAATCTTTAGCTATCCAAAAAGCCCAAAATTTTTATGATAGAATTTTAGATGGTTATGGTGATGACTCAATTGGTGAACTTGGAGGGGCAAGCATTGCTTTTGAAAATATTTCTATGCTTGCTGCCAAAGCTATAGAAGATTCTAGAATTGGCGGGTCTCCGCTAGAAAAATCTACACGTTATGTATATTTTGATCAAAAAGTTGGGGGAAATTATTGCTATTATAGAGAACCTATGATTATTGCTTCGGCTTTTAAAGAGCTTTACTTAAAAACTTGTGATATGCTTTTTGAAACTTATAGCTCTTTAATTCCCAAACTTTCCATTTTACTTGCAAAAGATTTTCCTCACCTTCCAGAAATTTCAAAAGGGGCTTATAACGCTGCACTTAGAGCAAAAGTATTAGATTGTTTAAGGGGCTTGCTTCCTTCATCGGCAATGACAAACATGGGAGTATTTGGAAATGGTAGATTTTTTGAATCCTTACTTCAACGACTTGGAACTTCAAATTTAACAGAACTTTCAGATATTGCTAAAATAGGTTATAGGGAGCTTTCAAAAGTTATCCCTTCATTTGTTAGAAGAAGCGATGAAAATCATAAATACAATATAAGTTATGCCAATTTTATTTCTAATATGAACACCTCTTTAGAAAGTAGGGCACTTTCTTTTAATAAGGATGCAACTTCAACTTTTGAGCCCACTGTAAAACTTATTTCAAGTACAAAAGATGCACATATTCATGTTGCTGCAGCAATGATCTTCCCTCATACAAATGCATCTTTACAAAGCATTAAAGAAAGGCTTTTTTTAAGTTCCTCAGAAGAAATATACAATATATTAGAAAAAGGATGGATTTATAGAACAAATAGACGGCATAAATCTCCAAGAGCTTTAGAGCATGCTGAATTTACTTTTGAAATTACAGCAGATTTTGGTATTTATAGAGATCTTCAAAGACACAGAATGCTTACACAAGAAAAACAACTTTTAGGTTGTGATTTAGGTTTTTACATCCCTTCAGAAATTAAAGGTACTGAAATTGAAGATACCTATATTCAAGCTCTTTTAAAAGCTAAAAGTGCTTATGAAGTCATTTCCAAAGATTTAAAGCAGGAGGCCCAATATATTGTTCCTATGGCTTTTAATATAAGGTGGTACTTT
>JBIKKN010000123.1:0-3524 GCA_044360335.1 Chlamydiia bacterium
CGAAACCCAAGGGAGACTTCATACTTCTGCAATTACTATTGCTGTTTTAATTGAACCTGATGAGGAAGAAGAGATTAATATCGATGATAAAGATCTTCGAATTGATACTTATCGATCTTCTGGCGCAGGTGGTCAACATGTCAATACAACTGATTCTGCTGTAAGAATTACGCACTTGCCAACAGGCCTTGTTTCCTATTGCTCACAAGAGCGATCGCAAATAAAAAATAGAGCGCAAGCTATGCGCCTTTTACGCGCTCAAATTGCAGAAAAATCTAGGCTAGAAAAGGAAGAAAAGATTGCTTCAGCAAGGGCTTCTCAAGTGGGTTCTGGGGATAGATCTGAAAGGATAAGAACCTATAATTTTCCACAAAATAGATTAACCGACCATAGAATTGATCTAACAATATTTTCTTTATCAGAAGTTATGGATGGGGATTTAGATCAAGTAATTGGCCCTTTGGTTGCTTTTTATTATCAAAAGAGATTGCAATCTGATGAGTAAAGATATAAAAAATTTAGAGATTGAAATGCCAAGAGCTTATGTAGAAGGTAGCGTTTTATTTCATGATCTTAATATCAAAGTATCAAAAGATTGTTTGATTCCAAGGATGGAAACAGAAATTCTTGTAGAAAGAGCCCTTAAAAGACTTCCTTTAAGTGGGGATGTGCTTGATTTATGTACTGGCTCTGGAGCTATTGGTCTTAGTATTAAAAAATTGCGCCCTGGATTGAAGGTTACCCTTGCCGATATTTCTACAAAAGCTTTGTTGCTTGCTAAGCAAAATGCAATAGAAAATGCAATAGATGTAGAGATTGTAGAAGGGGATTTTTTAGAGCCATTTAAGGGAAGGTTATTTGATGCAATTATTTGTAATCCCCCATATGTTAGCCAAAGTGAATATAATGATTTAGATCCTTTAGTTAAAAATTTTGAACCACATCTTGCTTTAGTTGGAGGAAAAGATGGTTTAAAATTTTATAAAAAACTTGCAAAAGAGGCTTTATCTGTTTTAAAAGATGGTGGGGTTTTATGTTTGGAAATAGGAAAGGATCAAGCAAACGATCTTTTAGATATTTTTTCTGATAAAGATTGGAAAAATATAATAGTTGAGAAAGATTACTCTTCTCATGATAGGTTTTTTTTTCTTGAAAACGCAACTAAAAAGGAATAAAATAATCGTATGTTTCATACTTTAGCAGAAAAATTTCATGGTATTTTTAGTAAATTCAAACAAGAGAGTACTTTTACAGAGGATAATATCAAATCGGCAGTTGCAGATGTTCGTTTAGCGCTACTTGATGCTGATGTAAATTATAAAGTAGCCGGCACCCTTATTAAAAGGATAAAAGAAAAAGTAATAGACCAAGTAGCAGATAAAAAGATAAAAAAAGCAGATGCTTTTATTCATATTGTTCATGAAGAATTGATAGCTTTAATGGGGCTTAAGGAAGAAGAGCTAAAATTTAATAAAAAGCCTACTAAAATATTACTATGTGGATTACAAGGATCTGGAAAAACTACTACATGTGCAAAGCTTGCATTTTACTTAAAAAGAGAACAAAAAAAATCTGTTTGTATGGTAGCTCTTGATTTACAAAGACCTGCTGCAGTTAAGCAGCTTGAAATTTTAGGGAAGGAGGGAGAGATTGAAGTGTTTTCTTCCGAAGGGGAAAAAGATCCTTTGAAAGTTTTAAAAAGCTTAAAAACAATAGACAAAGATGTAATTATTTATGATACCGCAGGAAGGCAAAATTTAGATGATGCTTTAATGGAGGAGCTTTTAGCTTTAAAAGAAGAGATAAAACCAGATTATGTTTTATTTGTAGCAAATTGCGCAAGTGGACAAACAGCATTAACAACTGCACATGCTTTTGATGAAAAAATTGGACTAAGCGGCTCAATTCTTACTATGCTTGATGGATCTGCAAAGGCTGGAGCTGCAATATCTATTAAAGAAGTTACTAATAAGCCTTTATTTTTTGAAGGAGTTGGAGAAAAAATTTCTGACTTGCAAGTTTTTAATCCTAAATCTATGGCAGATCGTATCCTTGGAATGGGGGATGTGATCAATTTAGTTAAAAATATGAAGAGGGAAATTTCCGAAGAAGATTCTAAGGAGATGGAACAAAAAATTTTAAAAGCTACTTTTACCTACCAAGATTTTTTAAAGCAAATGAAAATGTTGAAAAAAATGGGATCTTTTAAAAAAATATTTAGCATGATGCCAGGTTTTGGAAAACAATTGCCTGATTTTTCCGAAGGGGAGGAGCAGTTAAAAATATTTGAAGCAATTATCTATTCTATGACCCCAAAAGAGAGGGGGGGGATAGATGATTTAACAATGGGAAGAAAAAGAAGAATAGCAAAAGGTGCAAGTATTTCTTTAGGAGAAGTAAATAAATTAGTTAAAAAATTTCAACAAATGAAGGAAATAGCTAAGCATTTTCCTAAGTTTGATCAGAGTTTTTCTTCTAAAAATGCAAAGAAAGAAGGATTTATTAAAAAGAATCCAAATTTTGATCGTTTTTTTTCCTAATATATGTTACTATCGATCACAAGTTTTTTATAAAAAGGAGTTTTATTTATGGCATTGAGTATGAGAATGCGTCAACAAGGGCAAAAAAACAAAAGAATGTTTAGATTTGTTGTTGCAGATAGCAGATGTAAAAGAGATGGCAAGTACATTGATTGTGTAGGTCATTACAATCCACATGAGGAAGATGGGATGGTAGTTGACAAGGAAAAAATTGAAGATTGGTTAAAAAAAGGGGTACAGCCTTCTGACAGAATGATTTCTGTATTAAAAAGAAAATGCCCTGAAGTGTTAGCTATTCTTTATAAAGAAGCAAAAGTAAAAAAGTAGGAATTTGTTAACATTTTGAAGATCACTATACTTTCTTTATTTCCAGATTTTTTCAAAAGTGCTCTTGAGACTAGTATGCTAAAAAAAGCAATTGATGCTGAGGTTCTTAAGGTGGAGCTTGTAAATATTCGAGATTTTGCCGAAGGTAAACAAAAGCAAGTAGATGACAAACCTTTTGGTGGGGGACCTGGGATGCTTATGAAGGCTGACCCCATTGTAAAGGCTGTAGAATCGGTAAAAACAAATGGCTCTTATGTTATATACTTATCCCCACAGGGAAATTTATTAAATGCAGCAGTTTGCCAAAGTTTAGCAAAAAACTATACCCATTTGATTCTTATTTGTGGGCATTATGAGGGAATTGATCAACGGGCTATAGATTTGGTTGTAGATGAAGAGATAAGCATTGGAAATTATGTGTTAACAAGTGGAATGATTCCTGCCCTTGTATTACTCGATGGAACGTTAAGATTTGTTAAAGGAGCATTGGGAAATGCCGATTCAGCTTATAGTGATTCTTGCCAAGGAAATGGGGAGTTAAAGGGGCCATTATATACAAGGCCAGCAATATTTAGAGATTTAGAGGTTCCTCAGGTTCTTCAATCAGGAGATCATCAAAAGATTCTTCTTTGGAGAGAGGAAGTTAAAAAGAAAAAA
>JBIKKN010000124.1:0-3483 GCA_044360335.1 Chlamydiia bacterium
CCCCAATAATCACTGTTTGACCATCTGCAATGCGTACTGTATTTTGTATGTGCCTTTTGTGTACTTTTGGCCTTTCTTCTTCGTTAGAAGTTATTGTCTCAAATTTAATATCATTTTCAAGGGTTATAAATAAATTATTTTCATCCCCATCTAATTCTGGCTCATGGATAGTAGGAGTTAAAGTAATTGTGATACCAAAATCTTCCCTAGCATATGTTACATCTTTATCTGTATCACATTTTTTATCATAAGATCTCCCAGTATATACAGATATTTGATCTGTAATAGACAAAGTTGTTGGAATTTGATTTAAAGTTGTAGTAGATGGGGATGCTGTAACTACTATATCTTCTTGAGAAAGGAGAAAATTATAACTTAAATCTATTGCAGGGATATTGTTGGCTATATTTTTTTCGGAGCTAAAAAGAAAATCAATAATACCTTTAGAACCTGTAGATCCATTATAAGAAAGGGTTGTTGAATTTACATTTTTTGCTCCTCCACCAAGCTTTAAAAGGTTAATACCGCTTTTATTGGAGCTTGCAAAGCGCCTTTCACATAGAAGCACTTCAATTTCCACCATTTTTTTAGGTCTATCGATTTTTTTTATAATTTCCTTTAATTTATCTAGAGTATTTTTTCTAACAGTCATAAGGATAGAATTTGTTTCAGGATAGGGAAAAAAATTTTCTATGTGTTTACTGTTAATAGGTGATGGAATCGAAACAGCAGGTTTAGTTAAGTTATTAGGATCTTTAGCAATATCAATATTATAGGCTGTTAAAGAAGTGTAGACTTTAGATAAAATTTCTGCAAGATCTACGGGTTTACAATGACTGCACTGATACCAGTATAAAATCACTTCACTTGGATCGTGCACCTGCCCTTCCATTTTTAATAACAAATTTTCTGCTTTACCAACAATTTCTTCTGAGCCAATAAGGGCGATGCTATTTTCCCCTTTAAGGGTAAATGCAGAAAGATTGATTCCCCCTTTCATGGAAATTGCAGATTTTGAATAATCGGTTAGCCCGCCAAAATAGCTGTTTAAAAATTTTACTGCATCTTCGGCAGATATTTTTTGAGGGGATATAATTTTTCCGACTCTATCGGAATCTTTCTCCCAAATATTTTCTGCTAGGGTTAAAAGCTTTTTAATATCTTTTACAAGTCCAACTATTGCTATTTTAGGTCCAACTTGATAGACAAAAGTTGTTTTAACATTTTTAAAACGATCAAGAAAATAAAAGCAAACTTTAATATTTTCTAAAGGTGGAGAGTATATATGGATTACTCGAGCAGAATCATCTAGTAAATTCATATGCTTAATTTCAGAAGTTACTGTTTCCACATTTGTAAAATCTTCTTTTAATAAATATAGCTGCTTTAAAAATGGATTAACCTTTTTTACACCGATATTATTATGAGTAAGAATAAGCTCTATCATTTTAGGCCAGCTCTCTTTAGGGATACTAAAAAGCCCATGCATAGAGATTTTTAATGTAGAGATTTCCGGAGGGATAACATAAAGACACTCAGAGCTCCCATATTCAATAATTAATTTTGAAATTGTTAATTCCCCTTGCTCCCAAATATTGCCAGGGGTATCTTTTTTATGGAAGTCTTGTGACTGAGCATCTTGCCAAGCAGTTTCTGTGTCATTAATCTTTTCTTTTAAATTTTCTAATTTTTGACAAACAGAAGTAAAAATTTCTTGATTAAATGAAGATTCTATTAAAGATGCCGCATTAAAATATTCTTCTTCTAATTTTTTATAAAGAGATCGAATTTCGGCATTTTTTTCTTCATAATTGATTTGGCTCTTATTCTCTAAAAGAGCTTGCTTTTTTTCTTCAATAGAAAAAGCATAACCTAACAGAGGAAAAAGGGCAAATGATAGAAAAAAGAGAGTATTTTTTAACAATATTAACCTATAAAAAATTATTATTTAGTTTATCTTAGATCCTCATTTTTTTTAAGAAGAATTTCTAGTTTTTTGTAATTGGACCTTGATTGATCGAATATATATCCTATAAATAACTGGTTTTCTTTATCAGATTTTATTTGATCAAATATAATAATATCGTAAGCTATCTTTGCATTAATTAGATCGTTAAATTCTTCCATATCTACAAGATGAGACCAAGCATCTCCCTTTTTTATTAACCAATCGTTTTGCTTTAATACAAATGTTTTATTCCCAATTTTGCAAATTACACTTTCTTTATTTCTTTGATAGATTTTATCAAAAGAAAAATTGGAAATAAAATTGCTTTTAGCTTTAGCTATATTAAATGAAATTTCTTCTTTAAAAAATCCATTTTCATTCCAAAAAGTCCCTTTTAAATCGGAGGAATTTACTGATTCTACTTTAAATAGGGGAGAATGTGTGGTAATTACATTTGCTTTTACCCAGCTGCCTTTTTCAAAACAAAGAAAATCTCCAGATTTTATGAATAAAGTTTTTTCCTGATTATTTGTATCAAAATAAAGTCTATTAATATTTTTTTTATTAGAAAAGTTTTCTCCACCTAATAAGGAAATTAAAGCATCAAAGGGTAAGTAGGTTGCCTTTTTTAGCCTCTCTAAGGCCTCTTTAGATATTTTGGAAAGCTCGATCTTATTGTTTTTTGACTTTATTAATGTAATGTTTTGCTCGTTTTGTAATAAAGCGTGATGATCTTTAGAAGTATAGGTTACCCCAAAACTTAAGTTAAGTTTATCATCTTTAACTTCAAAGGGGGTTATCCAATAAGGAGTTTTTTCCTTTGAAAAGGTGGGGTTTTCAAAGTCTTGGCAATCTAAATAGATTTTTTCGCCAATTTTGACACTTACAGATTGATCGGCTAAGGATAAACAAACAAGATTTTGACAATTTTTTTTACAGTCAGGTCTATAATTATATTCAGTAAATTTTAAGTTATTAGAAATGTTTGGGATAGGGATGAAAGTTTTTTTTTCCTTTTTAGGTAAGGAGGTTATTGCTTGGGTAGTCCTTATTTTTTGTTTTACAACAGGCGGAGGAACAATATAGTCAAAATCAGTCTCAAATACATAAAAAAATAGTCCTAAAAAAGGGGATAAAACAGCAATGGCAAAAAAAAAGTAGGTAAAAAAGAAGATTGTTTTTTTCCAAATTTGAAATGGTATACTTTTGATAACCATAAAGATCCATTTATTATAGATAGAGTATCCTATTATATCTATATTTTTATTTTCTGTAAATATGAATAAAAGGAAAAAACCTATTGAATTAAAACGATCTTTATAATATTTATTATAATTAAAGGTTAATTACAGCTAACATTTATATTATTTAGGATGTATATGAAAAATAAAGATGAAAATCAAAAGCAAAAAGGATTTACAGTTTCTCAAATAGAGGGAACTGTGCAAAAGTATGCTTCAGAAATTGGGGTGTCTGTAATATTTATTGTTACAGCAATTTTTACTCTTATATGGGGCGGATCGATGGTGCTATGG
>JBIKKN010000193.1:0-3468 GCA_044360335.1 Chlamydiia bacterium
CTTTATCATTCTCTAAGCCTTTGTTTCAAAGTACTGTATTTTGAACTATCATCTTCTTTCTCTTCTTCTTAATCCCTCTACCCTTTTATTATGAAAAACATTACATTTTCATCATTATAAATAATTTAAATTATTAATATTGTGCATGTTGTACATAAAAGATCTTTATCTACCACGTGAATGCTTGATTTTTTTGGATCCACCAATTTTTTAAACTCTTTCTCTATAATAATCCCCTTACAAAAAGCTCACATCTGAAAAAAATAGCCCTAAAAATTCAATTTATTATATAATTGTTACATAATTATATAATAAAACAGAGAAAAATACATGCTGTTAGTTCCAACTAATTTAGGTTCAGTCGCTTCAAAGAACATTAATCATGGAGACGGCCGAGCAGTAGCAAGAGCGCCTTCAATGGATCTTGACAAGCAAAATCTCCTTGCTATTTTTATGAGTTGGTCATGCAACAAAGGTTTTCTATCTTATGATTCTACCCGCTTGGTAGCAAAATTACTTTTAGGAAATAGTGCGCAAGAGCAAAAAGCAGCAATAGAACTAGTTTCTAAAAATGGTATGAATCTTAAAAATGTAATCGCAAGGCTAAAAAATAGAAAAAAAGTGGTGCTTGCTGCTGTTTCTCAAAATGGTCTTGCACTTGAGTTTGTAGACCCTGAGCTTCAAAAAGATAGAGAGGTTGTCTTTGCTGCTGTTTCGAAAAATGGTTATGCGCTCAAGTATGCAAGCCCAGAGCTTAAAAAAGATAGAGATGTGGTGCTTACTGCCGTTTCTCAAAATGGTCGGGCACTTGAGTTTGCAAGCCCAGAGCTTAAAAAAGATACAGATGTGGTGCTTATTGCTGTTTCACAAAATGGTGAGGCCCTTACATATGCAAACCCTGAATTTAGAAAAAATAAAAACGTGGTGCTTGCTGCCGTTTCCCAAAAGGGTACTACCCTTTACATCGCAAGCCCTGAGCTACAAAAAGATAAAGATGTGGCACTTGCCGCGGTTGCTCAAAATAATTACGCAATAGTGTTTGTAAACTTTAAGGTTTGTGAGGATGAATGTTTTATTTCAGATGCCCTAAGAGTAAATGGGTTAGCGATTAGATATATTCTAGAGAGAATGCAAAGAAATAAGAAGTTAGTACTTGTGGCTCTTATGCAAAATGCCGCCGCGCTTGATCATGTTTTAGATGTATTTAAGGGGGATCAGCAATTTTTACTTGAAGCTATCATGCTTAATAGTCGAGTATTTAACTACGTAAGAGAGGAATTTAGGATAAATAGGAATTTTACCCTTGCAGCTGTTAAAAAAAATGGTTTTGCCCTTCAATACGCAATAGATGATTATAAAAATGATATAGATGTTGTAAATGCTGCTATAGAGAAAAATATTGGCGCATTTAGGTATGCAAGTTTAGCAATACGGGGGAATAGAGATTTAGTTCTTAGACTGTTAGATAGTTCCCCTTATATATTTGAGCATGTAAGCCCGGAGCTTAAAGCCGATAGAGAAGTAGCACTTAAAGCTGTTGCTAAAGATGGCTATCTACTTCAGTTTGCAAGTTTAGAGCTTGGGCAAGACCCTGAGATAAGAAAAGCCGCAGGTTTAACCCCTCTTTAAGGGACCTTGCTAGACCAAAGCATTTCATATTGATTGTTAACAATGATTTATTATATAATTACAATTTAATTAAATAATAAAAAGGAAAAAATCACATGTCATTTGATGCAACTAGTTCAAGTTCAGCAGGTTCAAACACTATTAATTATAGAGGAGCAACAGCACCACCACGTTCTAATAATTCTGGAGGCGGAGCAGCAGCACGTTCTAATAATTATGGAGGCGGAGCAGCAGCACGTTCTAATAATTCTGGAGGCGGAGCAGCAGCACGTTCTACAAATGGAGAGGAGCAAAAGACCTTTGATGTTTTTAAAAAACAGCAACACAAGGCTAATTCTTCAAATCCTTATTCTAACAGATTTAAAACAGCAACATTAGCTTTAAAACCAAACCAGGTTGATTCTTCAGATCCTCCTTCTACCGCATCAACAGCAGCAGCATTAGCTTTAAAAAGCCTCGGGGCTAATTCTTCAAATCCTCCTTCTACCACATCAACAACAACAACATTACCTTCAAAATCAGACCATGGTAAAAAAGAAGCAATAGAGCGAGTTTCTAAAAATCCTTCGGAACTTTTCTATTTAAGCTATGAACTTACAAATGATATAGATGTGGTGCTTGCTGCAATTAAGAAAAATGTTGAGGCACTTAGGTGGGCAGGGCCAGACCTTAAAAATCATAAGGATCTGTTCCTTATTGCAGTTTCTCAAGGTGGGGACACACTTCGGTTTGCAAACCCTGAGCTACAAAAAGATAGAGAGGTAGTCCTTGCTGCGGTTTCTAATGATGGCAAAGCACTTAAATGGGCAAGCCCAGAGCTTAAAAAAGATAAAGATGTGGTGCTTGCTGCCGTTTCTCAAAATGGCGAGGCGCTCAAGTATGCAAGCCTAGATCTTAAAAATGATAAGGACGTAGTTCATGCTGCGGTTTTACAATATCCTATGGCACTAGAGTTTGCAGCAACTGACCTCCAAAATAATAAAGATGTGGTTCTTGCTGCTTTTTTCCGAAATGGTATGGCACTTAGGTTTGCAAGCCTAGAGCTAAAAAAAGATAGAAAGGTAGTCCTTGCTGCGATTTCTCAAGATGGGCGGGCACTTCGGTTTGCAGACCCTGAGCTAAAAATAGATAGAGAGCTAGTCTTTGCTGCGGTTTCTCAAAATGGTAGGGCACTTCAGGATCTAGACCCTGAGCTAAAAAGCGATAAAGATGTCGTCCTTGCTGCGGTTTCTCAAAATGGTATGGCACTTGAATTTGCAAGCTCTGGTCTTAAAAATGATGAAGATGTGGCGCGTGCTGCAATTTCCTCAACTATCTTTTCACTTTCTTTTGCAGGCAGTGAAATTAAAAAAAATAAATATCTGATGCTTCTTGCAGTTTCGAAAAATGGTGTCGCACTTGACTATGCAGACGCTAAGCTTAGAAATAATAGGGAAGTGGTGAGTGCGGCAGTTAGGCAATATGGTAGGGCTCTTCAGTATGGATGGGGGGTTCAAAGTGATAGGGATCTGGTCATGATTGCGGTTTCTCAAGATGGTCTTGCACTTGAGTTTGCAAACGAAAACCTTAAAAAAGATAAGGATCTGGTACTTACGGCGATTAGGCAAAATCCTTTTGCCCTTGAATATGCAATAGACGAATTAAAAAATAACCCAGATGTGGTACTTGCTGCTATAGAGAAAGACAATAGCGCCTTTAAGCATGCAGGTTTAGCAATAAGCAAGGATAAAAATTTCGTTCTTAATCTGTTAGATAAATTCCCTCGTATATTTGAGGTTGTTATCCGCGAGTTTAAAGATGATATAGATGTAGTACGTAAAGCTATTGCTGTAGATAAAA
>JBIKKN010000125.1:0-3442 GCA_044360335.1 Chlamydiia bacterium
CCATTGTTAATGCCAGAAACGATAAAATCAGGTTTTTCTTTGCAAAGGTAGTGGAGGGCAAATTTTGTACAATCTGCAGGGGTGCCATAGACTTTCCAAACTTTTACACCCTCATTTTCCCAAGAAGTTTGCTCAGCTTCAATCATCCTTGATTCAGGAAGAGAGACCCCAGCTCCTTTACAAGATTGATCAAATGCAGGGGCAACAACTGTTACGTTTGCAATATTTTGAAGGGATTTATAAAGGTTAAAAATCCCAGGGGCTTTATAGCTATCATCATTTGTGATGATAATATTTAATTTTTTCAACGGGGTAAGTTTCCTTTTTGTATATGATTTTTTTTAATATATAATTTTATATTAAATGTAAAGATCATATTAAATTTAATAGCTTTTTCCTTATTGACTTATCGCTTCCTGATTTAATAAGTGCTTGAAATAGATTTGTTTTTGTGTTTGGAAATATATTTTCAAGTGTTTTAATTATCTGTTTTACATCCCTTCTTTTGGAAGTAGCTCCAATAGGGCATTGACAAGTAAAGCGGAAAAACCCCTTTTGCTTGGCAAAAAGAAGGATATCTTTTTCTAACATATAGTATAAAGGTCTAACAATTGTTATTCCGTAGTTATACATAGGAACTTTTGCCTGCTGGGAAGAAAATTCTCCAATATGAAGGAGGTTTAAAAGTAAAGTTTCAATCACATCGTCTTGATGGTGGCCAAAAGCAATTTCAGTGCACCCAAGTTCTTTAGCTTTATTAAATAAAAGGGTTCGCCTTTCTCTGGAGCAGGAATAGCACTCAAGGTTTGCTAAAGTTTTTTTTGACTCAAGGGGGTAAAAAGGGATGTTAAGTTCTTCGCAAAAATTTTTTAGGTGAGATTTTGTAATAGATGGACCGCAAGAAAATTCCCCATCAACGTAAAGGGCGACCATATTAAAATCAGCAAATCCTTTGCCAGAAATTTTTTTTAAAAGGTAGAGCATTGTTAAAGAGTCTTTACCTCCACTTAGCGCAATAGCCAAAGGCGGAGTTCCTATTTTATACTCGTAAAGGGCTTTTCTTAAAAGGCTTTCAAGTTTTTTTTCTAATTTAGAAGGGGTTTGTTTTTCTATACTTTTAGTAATTTGCATGTTAATATAGTATCCAAAATGATTTATCCTTGCAAGGGTAGAGTCTATCTAAGGTTGACTTAGCTTAGATTATATAGGAGGAAAGTATGACAGAAAAACTAAGTAGAAATGATCCATGTTCTTGTGGATCAGGGAAAAAATATAAAAAATGTTGCTTTCAAAAAGAACAATCCGTATCTGTAGAGCAAGCAGAAGTACCTAAAGAGTCCAATTCTTCTTTGGAAGTTAAAAATAGATTAGAAGAGAGGGTTAAAATAAAAGTTACAAAAACCCCTTTTAAGGGTCCGCCGGCAAATACAAAATTACCTTTTAGAAATAAAAGTGGTAGGGGAAAATAGCCACATAAAGTTATGTTTAAGTTATAAAAGAGAGGAGCTATGGCAGAAAAACCAAGTAGAAATGACCCATGTTCTTGTGGATCAGGGAAAAAATATAAAAAATGTTGCGGTATGCCAAAAAAATTAGCAGAAAGAAAGCTATCGGTAATAAAAAGTTCAAGCAAAAGTTCTCTTTTAGGTAGAATAAGCGCTGGAGGGGCAGTTATGGGTTCATCCTCTGAAGAATCTATCCCTTTAAAAGATAGAACTTCTAAGACAGATTTCTAAAAAAGTAAAAAATATTAAAAAATGATTGATCCTATTTGTTAATATTGATAGAATAATCGTTTTCAATTTTGCTGACGTAGCTCAATTGGTAGAGCACCTGATTTGTAATCAGGGGGTCGGGGGTTCGAGTCCCTTCGTCAGCAAAATCCTTCTTAAAAAAAATGTTTTTTTAGAGGGGGGGTCGTATAGTGGCCAATTACAAGAGACTGTAAATCTCTCAACTTCGGTTTTCGTGAGTTCGAATCTCACCCCCCCCAATTTTAAAATGTTTCTTCCCGTGAAAGAGTTAAAAGAATGCAAGGGGATGAGAGCGTTAGGATTTTATCCTCCTCTTTATATAATTCTTTGCTAAGCCCTTTAGCTGTATTTTCAAGGATTTTCTCTTTAAGATCACAAAGTTTTGGCAGCAGGTCTAAAAGATAAAGATAGAGTTCTTCTTTGGTAGAAAAATGGAAGTTTTCTACCTTTTCTTCGATAAGAATGCTGCTAAAAGGGAGCTTTAAAACAGCATCTTCGATGCTTTGTCTTGTTCTATATTGAAAAGTTGGGCAAAAGTCTTTGGGTATAAGATTATTAACTAATAAATAATTATGTATAAGAGAGTTTGGAGCTAGTGGAAAATACAAAATTGCTTCTTCTTCTAAATGGTTGAAAATGCAACAGATGATTTTTTCTAACTCTTTTTCAAGATGTAAAGAGTTTAAAGAGATAATGTTTGCAAATTTTTTATGTAGATTAAAAGTTTGCAAATTTTTTGTTTCAAAAATATGATCGGTATTATCTATCTCTTTTATTTTAAGGAGGGAGGAGTCAATCACAAAGCAGCCCTTTGGAAGGTTTGAGATAAGGGATCTATTGATACCAATAACTAAAATATTATTAGTAGAGTTTACTTTTTTGCTTTCGATTGTTTGAGAAAAAGAAGGCAATTGTTCCATGAAACTTATTTTAAACATAGAATCTTTTTCTTGTCTATTTAATAGCTTAGTGTGATAATTGTTTGTTATGAGTATGAAGAAAAAAGAATTTTTTATAGGTCTTTTGGTTTTTGTGTTAGCGGCCTTGTTCCTTGTGTATGAGATGGCTATACAAGTTTCTCCAAGTGTTATGACCAAACAGCTAATGGAAGATTTTTCGATAGATGCACAAGCTTTAGGGTGGATGGCATCTGTTTATTTTTATAGTTATACATTAATGCAAATACCTGCAGGTTTGTTGTATGATAGATTTGGCCCAAGAACCCTTTTAGGGGTTGCATCTTTATTGTGTGCATTTGGGGTTTTGTTTTTTTCCTTAACAACATCTATTTACCCAGCAGCTATTGGAAGATTTTTAATGGGAATAGGATCTTCTTTTGCCTTTATTGGGATGTTAGTTGTTGCATCTAGGTGGTTTGAGAAAAGACTTTTCCCTATATTTATAGGTATTACTCAATTTACAGCCTCTCTTGGTGGGATAGTAGGGGGAGCGCCCCTTGCAAAAGCCGTACAAGTATATGGATGGAAAAACCTTATGTGGTTTTTGATGATATTTGGAATATTATTAGCATTGATATACTTTTTATTTTTTAAAGATCATCCTACCCATGAGTTTGCAGATTTTGGCTCCAAAGAGCATTCGATAATGCGTCATTTAAAAATGGTAGTAAAAAAAGGGCAAACATGGTTTTGCGCTATTTATGCATTTACTGGTTGGGGACCTGTTAT
>JBIKKN010000126.1:0-3426 GCA_044360335.1 Chlamydiia bacterium
GATTTTTACTTTTTCAATTTTACGTTTATCGCTTGATAATACTTTAATTTCATATTTATCATGGTAGATAACAGAACCTGGTTTTGGAATAATGCCCATCGTCGAGCAGATAAAACCTCCAATGGTTTCATATTCTGGATGATGGGGTAAGTTAATGCCAAATTCTCTTTCTGCATCGATGATACTAAGATTTGCTTCAACTATCCAACCCTTATCATGAGTTTTTTTATATAAAAGATCCTCTTCTTGATCGTGCTCATCTAATATTTCATTTCCTATTAATTCTTCAAAGATATCTTCAATAGTAATAAGCCCCTCAGTACAACCATACTCATTTACAATAATTGCAGCATGAATTTTTCTAATCCTCATCACCTGGAATAATTCTGAAATAGCTTTATTCTCTGGAGCATATAAAATAGGGGTAACTAACGAAGTTATAGGGGAAGATTTTAGCATTTCTAAATTGTTAATATTTTTTTTGAAAGTATATTCAAAAACATCCTTATAGAGTAAAACACCAGTAATATGATCGATAGAATTTTCATAAATTGGAAGTCTGCTATAGCCATCTTCTACAAACAATGTAATTGCTTCAAAAATAGAAGATGTATTTTGTAAACACTGGATTTTTATTCTAGGAACCATCACTTCTCTGCAAGTTTTTTTTCCAAAATAAGCAAGAGAGTATACTAATTTTTTTGTTGATGGATCCAAAGAATTATGTTCTTCAGAGGAAAGGATATTAAGGAGGGCATCTTTAAATCTATCTTGCTTGCTAATGTTTTGCTTCTTTTTAATAGAGAGCTTATTTTGTAATAAAATAATTGGATATGTTAATGGAAAAAATAAAAGCAAAGGAAAAGTTGCTGGAAAGGAAAAAATTTTTAATATAAATTTTTCTGAAAAAGAAGTGATTATTTTACATATTCCCAAAGAAACTAAACAAATAAGGGATAAAATCCCTGCTGAGAATAAAAAATATAAAAAGGGGATGGAGGGGATAGCGCTTTGTGAAGTTTTAAGGGAATAAGGAAAACCATTTAATAGAAAAAATAAAAAGCCACTAATAAAAAAAATCAAAAGGGTTACTATTTTTGTAAGGCTAAATAAAGCCATTAAGGATTGATAATCCTTGCTAGGAAGGAGGTTTTTTATGAATTTTATAGGTAAAAGAGCTCTATATTTAAAAATTTCTTCCTTTTTATCTAAAGAATAAGAAGCAAGAGATATATTTAAAGCGTATAGAATTAAGGATAAAGCAAAAAATACGACAAAAATATAAGGATATGACATTACCATATTTTTATGTATATAAAGGATGAGGATTTGTAAGAAGAAGTTTTTTGTTTTTTATATGAAAAAGTGCATCATCTTCCAAAGAGTGCATTATATCTTTGCTTTTTTTTGTTTTATCGGTATAGCCAATAAAATGTAAGATACAGTGGATGATATACCTACAAACTTCTTCGTAAGGATTTTCAGGAAGAAAAAAAACCGCTTCTTTGGGGTTTATAAAACACTCTCCAAGAGTGTGTGTTATTTCGGGTAACTTTTTGTTTTTGCCGTCTATAGGAAAGGAGATGCAATCTGTTGTAGATGTGTCATTAAAGAAAAGCCCATGAAGTAGCTTGATTCTTTCTTCTGAAACAAAATGTATAATAACTTCATCTGTTTCTACTTCAAAAAAAGATAAAACTTCTAAAACAAAATGCTTTACATCATTATTATCAATGTGTAAGGCATTTTGATCATTATTTAAAGTTATTTGTGTGGTCAAATTTATGAAGTTACTTTTGTTTTTGGAAGACTAAATATTGATACTCTATCTTTCCACTGATCACGTTTTTTCATAAGTTCAATACGCTCAAAACGCTTAAGAACACTTTTTTTGGTTCCAGCTGAGGTTGCTTTTCCATAACTTGGATGTCTTGACATTACTTCACCTTTGGGATAAATGCTTTGTTATTATTGAGGGTATTTATATGCTCTTTATACCCATTTACTAGATTGTCTTTTTTTGCTCCTGTTTTAGGAACTAAACTAACATGTCTTTTTCTATGAGACATTGCTCTTCTTTCATTTTGCTTACTTTGTCTTGTCATGATGTACCTTTAATAAAAACCAAGAAACATAATAATCGATCTTATCATTTTTGACAAGTGATTCCTTAAAGTAATTATTTTTTATGATTTTTTAGATGGTGAGTAAACTCCACATGATATAAGATATTTGAAAGCATCTTCTACAGTAAAATCTATACGTTTTAAATATTTTTCTTCCGTAAGGAGTAAAAAGCCAGAAAGGGGATGGGGGGAAGTTGCTACAAATACAGATTTTAAAGTTGTTTCTGCAGGAAGATTTGAATTTTCTACAAAATCCATTATAAAGGGTGATGATCCTGTAACAAATCCTATAGATTTAGAATGCTCGTTAGGAAATGGCACAACAACAACCCTTGAAAATATTTTTTTATCTTCTGAAAGTAAAGCTTCAATGATATCCGTACTTGCTTTGTAAATAATGTTTATTAAAGGTATTTTCATCATCCATTTGTGGACCATTTTCATAAAATAGTGGAAAAAAATCCTTTTACCTAAAAATCCAAGGGCTAGTATTGCTAAAAAAAGTATTACTAATATTAGTGTTCTAGATATTACTATTAATAAAGTTTTGTGGGCATCAAAATTTACATAACTATCGGCAAAAAATCTAATTAAATCCTTTACGTGACTTAAGAAGGGCGTTGTTAAAAGATCTATTAAAAACATAAAAACAAAAATAGTAACAGCTAAAGGCAAAAGTAAAACAAGACCAGAAAGAAGATTTTTTTTCATTAATTCATCTCCTTAATTGGAAAATCAGCTTGTTTAAGATCTTCAGGTTGAACAATTCCACAAGAAATTATATATTTTATTGCAGCCTCTGGCTTCATTTTAAGATAATAAATATCTTTTTTTCTAAATATAATAGTAAAACCTGTGGTAGGGTTTGGCGTAGTTGGAACAAATACAGAAACCATCTCCCCTTGTAAAACATCATGCACTTCATCAGGGGCTTTTTCAGATAAAAATCCAATAGCATAGATCCCATCTTTTGGAAAAGGTACTAAAACAACTTGTTTAAAAGAGTTTTTATCCTGGCCAAAAAGGTGGGAAACAATTTCTTTAGAAGTTTTGTATACTTTATTTACTAATGGCAACTTATGAACTATATATTCTCCAGCTCTAATGAACCAATGAATAAAAAACCATCTTCCTATCATCCCTAAAAATAGTATAAAAAGAAAAAGAACCACTAAAATGATAAGCTGGCTTGTTATTCTTACTACTTGATCCCCATTTAAAAAGAAAATACCATGTTCAATCACTTCATTTTTTAGAAGAATAGAAGATACAAAATCTACAAATGGATTTGTTAAAAATC
>JBIKKN010000127.1:0-3423 GCA_044360335.1 Chlamydiia bacterium
TTTGACTAACCGCCGCAAGTACCATGTCTCTATCCCCCTGAAGCTCTAAGGTTGCACGAGAAAGTGCGTGGCCATTTTGTCTAACCGCGGCAAGCATCACTTCCCTATCGGCATAAAACTGTGGGTCCATCGTGCCCGCAATTACTGTGTAATCTTGCCTAACCGCGGCAAGCACCAGTTGCTTATCCTCCTGTAGCCTTGAGCTTGCATAAAAAAGTGCATGGCCGTTTTGGGTAACTGCGGCAAGAACCACTTCCCTATCCGACTTAAACTCTTTACTTACATACTCAAGCATTAGGCCATTTCGCTTAACAGACTCTAATACTCTTTGCTTATGCGCCTGAAATTTTTGCACCAAAATTTTTCTAAATATTATTACTACTCCTGTTATTGCAAAGCTAGCAATAGCTGTTATTATTTCCCCCATCTGGTCGCCTCTCTCTTGCTCTGACTCCTTCATAAAGCATTGATTTTGAGTAATCAGTGAAAAATTAGTCCCTTCCATAATATTCTCCTATTTTTAATTTAGGTTAATAATATAATAATTATTCATTTAAGTCTTTTTAAATATTCAATAAAAATAATCAGATTATAATTCGCCGATTGTAATTTGAAGCTCACGATCGGAATTAAAAAAAATAGGCAAAGTATATAAAATTAAATAGTTATATTAAATATAATATTTAAATTCACTTTTTTTAATTAAATTCTGTTTAAATAATATAAATAATGATTAGTTTTAATTATAAAAGGAGTAAAATATGTCCGATAATAACATCACACCAACTGGGGGCGCCCCAAGTTTGTTCGATATACGATACACTAAAGATATTGTTAAAGAGGGAGCTAAAGTTGTAACACATTTAAACAGTCTTCGTAAATCTAACAGTCCATTAGCCACATCTCAAACTACTCGAAAGGTTATAGATTCAACTCAAGCACTTTTGAAGTTGCCAGCTATTGCAAGCCTGGGTTTTAGTGTTTTAACTTCTATTGGGGCTTATGCTTGGCCTGTGCTAAAACCAATAATGGAAACGGTAAGCGCTTCTGTTCAAGATCTTATAAATGAATTTTCAAAAAATCCGAATTCTACAAATATTAATGATCTAATAAATGTAACAAACTCAACATTATCTAGTAACAACACTTTTTATGGAGCTGAAATTCCTCAGTTAAATCAAACAGAAATTGGATTGCTTGAGGGTGCTGCAAATCCAACTATTTCTTCCTCCCCCGATTATGCAGATGCTCTTACTAAATTAACTCTCCTAGCTACATTGGCTTATTTCATGTTAGAACAGAAAAAAACAACTCTTGCTGAAAAGGAACCTTCTGAATTTAAGAAAGAAATGGGTATTACTACTGCGCTCAACACTTTAAAAAAAGGGAAAAAAAATACTATAAAGAAAAAAGCTCTTGCCCTTCATAAGGCAATTAACAATCTAAATACCTACCAAAAATCTAATAATATGGCAGAGTATATTGGAGAAAAAGGTCTAAAGAGCTTTGAAAAATCCAATCTTTACAATATTTCTGAACAAAGAATAGAAAAAATGGGAGAAAAAAGCCTTGCAGCCTATGTTGACGAAGGGGGTAAGTTACTTAAAATGATATCTACTCAATTAGAAAAAACTCAATTAGTTCATAAACAAACCCAAAAAATAAATGCATATAATTTTTTGGCAAATTTAGGCACTGCGATAAGCCCTGTAGATATTCCTTTTACAATAACCTTAATAAAAACGGCACTTGGTATTGGTGCTTCTCAAGTAAGGGGAAATATTGACAAAACATTCATCAATACCGATAAGACTTCAATTGGAGCTGGAGAACTTATTAAAAATACCGTTACCGGTGTTGTATCAGGACCAATTAATATGGTAAGCAGTATTGCATCAGGACAAATTAATAAGGTAAGCAGTATTGCATCAAGACAAATTAATAAGGTAAAAGGGTTCTTTAGTAAAATTTGGTAAAAATAATCCTTCCTTTAAATTTTTATTTGTTGCATTTAGAAATTTATGAAAAGGGTTTTGTTATTTTTACTTTTAGGGCTAAGCCTTTATTCTGAGCCAGTTGTTTTTAACTGCATTTTATCCCCTTCCAATTGTACCCATACTATTTACCATCCAAACGATAAAAAGATCCCCCATCCTTATTATTCTGATAGAAATATGGATACAAAATCTATGAAAACCCCTTTTAAAGCTGTAGGATCAGGGTCATTTTTATATCATGAGGAAGAAAATCTTTTAGAGTATGCAATTTCCTATACAAATTTAAGTTCTCCACCTTTAATGGTACATTTGCAGGTTGGCTATCCCCATCAAGATGGCCCTATTATTGCATCTTTAGTAAGTAAGCCCTATGAAAAGAAAAAAGGGATTTCTAGCAGTGGGAAAAAAATAGAGGATGGGGGAATTATGGCTACAAACAAAACTTACGGATTCATTAAAGGTGTAGTAAAACTTGTAAAAGTTAACGATATCTCGGGAAGAAAAATCCCAAGCAAGGAGGAGCAAATGCTCCTTAAAGGTGGCTGCTACATTACAATCCACACTCACCTTAACGAACTTGGGGAGCTTCGCGGTCAAATAAATCCCCTTTCCACCAAATCTCTCTCTGACGAAAAAAATTATTCTCCCAAAAATTAGCAAATAGATCCATTACCTGGCTCTTATTGAAGATTGAAGCTCATCGCTTGCATACTTAAGGGCAGAGTCATCTTTCCTAACAGCCTCAAGCACTACCTGTTTATTTTGCAAAATGGCAGAGCCCGCATGCCGAAGTGTCCAGCTTTTTTACTAATTGAGATCATTACTGGATCGGCCTGAAGCTCGGCACTTGCAAACCCGAGTGCAGATCCATCATTCATAACAGCTGCAACAACCACCTCTTGATCCCGCTGAAGCGCTGCACTTGCATACTTAAGCCCCCAAGCCCTTCTCTCTAACAATAGCAAGCACAAAACCTTTATCCCCCCTAAGGGTGGCACTTGCATATTGAAATGCACCCATATTTTGCTTTGCAGCAGCAAGCGCTATTTCTCTATCACCGCAGTATTGCGGCGCATACTCAAGAGCAAAACCATTTCTTTTCACAGCATCAAGAACAAAATCTCTGGAGACTGTTGCAAGATGGTGATGCATATAATCAAGTACCTGACTATTTAACTTTATAGCCAGAAGTAAGAATTGGCTATCTCCCGTAAGCTCTTCTGTTGTGTGATCAAGAGCCCAAGGCATTTGTGCAGCAGCTGCAAGAACTATAGCTCTATTATTTCGCATTAGGGGTAAAGCAAACTCAAGTGCAAGCCCATTTTGGGTCACAGCCGCTGAAACAACACACTCATTGCCCCTCATCCTCTCTGTTGCATAAAAAAGTGCTCTGCCATTTTGCCTTACGGCCGCAAGCACTACTTCA
>JBIKKN010000128.1:0-3413 GCA_044360335.1 Chlamydiia bacterium
TTTCGGGGGCTTTATATTCTGAGCTTGTGATTACAGGTGCTGATGAGATGTTAGCTGGAATTCATAAAAAAGGTGTTTTTTCATCGATTAAAAGGATAGTTTACCGGAGGTAAAAAAAAAGGCAATGACAACCATGACAGAAGATAAAAACAAAAATAAAAAAGAATACAACGCAAGTAGTATTACGGTTTTAGAAGGGTTAGAAGCAGTTAGAGAAAGACCTGGTATGTATATAGGGGACACAGCATCGGCAGGTCTTCATCAGTGTGTATATGAAGTTGTAGATAACTCCATAGATGAGGCAATGGCTGGATTTTGTACAGATATACATGTTATCCTTTTAGAAGATGGTTCTTGTTTAGTAAAAGACAATGGCCGCGGCATTCCAGTTGGTAAGCATGAAGATCAGTCTAAAAAATTAGGAAGAGATGTATCTGCAGCAGAAGTTGTAATGACTGTTTTACATGCTGGTGGAAAATTTGATAAAGATACCTATAAAGTTTCTGGAGGTTTACATGGAGTGGGTGTATCTTGTGTAAACGCAGTATCAAAAAAGTTAGTTTTAAATGTTCATAAAGATGGTAAAGAATATTCTTTAGAATTTGCTAGAGGAAAAGTTGTAAAGTCTTTAGAAGAAAAAGGGCACACTCTAACTAGGGGAACAGATGTAAGATTTTGGCCCGATGAAAAGATTTTTTCGGTTTTAGAATTTGATTATGAAACTATTTATAACCGTTTAAGGGAGCTTGCTTTTTTAAATAAGGGTTTATCTATTCATCTTGTAGATGAAAGAAACACAGATCATGCAGATGTGACTTTTAGTTATGATGGGGGTATTTCCTCTTTTGTATCTTTTTTAAATGAAAATAAAGCTCCGTTATTCGAAAAACCTATTTTTATCTCTGGTTCAAGGGAAATTCATGATGGTACAGTTGAATTTGAAGTGGCAATGCAATGGAACAGTACTTATTCAGAAACTGTTTTTTCTTATGTAAATAATATTTGTACAAGACAAGGGGGGACCCACCTATCTGGATTTTCTTCAGCAGTTACTCGCGTGCTAAATAGTTATATTAAAGGGCATAATCTGTTAAAGAACTCAAAAGTTGTAATCACTGGAGAGGATGTTCGGGAGGGGATGACAGCTGTAATATCTGTAAAAGTTCCAAATCCTCAATTTGAAGGGCAAACAAAACAAAGGCTTGGTAATAGTGATGTAGGGTCTGTAGCTCAACAAGTAACAGGGGAGATGTTTTCTGTTTTTTTAGAGGAAAATCCTCAAATAGCAAAACTTATTGTAGAAAAAGCAGATTTAGCCTCTCAAGCAAGGGAAGCTGCAAGAAAAGCAAGAGAGCTTACGCAAAGAAAGTCTGTGTTAGATACAGCAAGGCTTCCTGGAAAACTTACTGACTGCTCAGAAAAAGATCCAGCACTTTGTGAATTATATATTGTAGAAGGGGAATCAGCTGGAGGTTCAGCAAAGGGAGGGAGAGATAGGAGAAATCAAGCTATTTTACCTATCCGTGGTAAGATTTTAAATATTGAAAAATCTAGGTTACAAAAAGTTTTACAAAATACAGAAGTTGGAGCTATGATTTCTGCTTTTGGTTGTGGCATAGGAAAAGATAATTTTCATTTAGAAAAACTTCGTTATCATAAAATTATTATCATGACAGATGCTGATGTTGATGGATCTCATATTAGAACATTGCTATTAACATTTTTCTTTAGACATATGCCTGCATTGATTGAAAATGGTTACATTTACATAGCGCGCCCTCCACTCTGAAGAGCAGATGGATGAGTATTTACTTAAATTGGGAATTAGTGATTTAACTTTTAGGCTTCCAGCTTCTGAAAAAATTTTAACTAAAGAAGAGATAAAGCATTTTATTTCGATGGTGATCAGTATTGAAAATTTAATTAGTAACTTAGAGAAAAAAGGAATTGTTTTTAAAGCATTTTTAGCAGCAAGAAATCCAGAGGGACTTCTTCCTTATTTTCAAGTTTATGTAGATGGTAAAGCAAAATATGTATATACCTCTGAAGAGTTTAAAGAATTAAAAGCAAAAGATGCTGAAGCTCAAAAAACTTTATTTATCCAATCATTAACAGAAGATGATAGTCAAAGGGAAGAGAAAATTAAAGCTTTTGTACCTAAATCTCTTAGTTATTTAGAATTATTTAAAAAAGAAGATTTAGATGCATTAAATAAAAAACTTGCCGATCACTCTTTAACTATTGCTCAATATTTTTCAGATGAAGGTAAAATTTTAGATATTTTAGATGAGGAGCATACAGCAAGGCATTTTCATACACTAAAAGAAATTATCGATGAAATAAGGGTAAATGGTCGTAAGGGAATTGAGATACAAAGATATAAAGGGTTAGGGGAGATGAATGCTGATCAGCTTTGGGAGTCAACCATGGATCCATCCAAAAGAACTTTGGTGCAAGTATCTATAAAAAATGCGGCAAATGCAGATCATATGTTTACGATGTTAATGGGTGATGAAGTTCCTCCAAGAAGAGCATTTATTGAAGACCATGCTCTTTCAGTAAAAGATTTAGATATTTAAGGAAAATTAATTATGAGTGATGAAGAACAAACTTTAGATACAATAGTTGTTAGAAGTATTGAAGATGAGATGAAAGAAAGTTACCTTCGATATTCGATGTCGGTTATTATTTCTCGCGCCCTTCCAGATGTTAGAGATGGATTAAAGCCATCTCAAAGAAGAATTTTATATGCAATGAGATTGCTGAATTTATCCCCAGGTGGAAAGCACAGAAAATGTGCTAAAATTGCAGGGGATACATCTGGAGACTTTCACCCACATGGAGAGGCGGTAGTTTACCCGACACTTGTGAGGATGGCTCAAAATTGGGTGATGCGTTATGCGTTAGTTAACGGTCAAGGAAACTTTGGTTCTGTGGATGGGGATCCTCCAGCTGCAATGAGGTATACAGAAGCAAGGCTTACAGGGCCTTCTATGGCTTTAATGGATGATTTAGATAAAGAAACTGTTGACTATATTCCAAACTATGATGAGACAAAAAAAGAACCAGTTGTGTTTCCTTCTAAATTTCCAAATCTTGTTTGTAATGGATCTACTGGAATTGCAGTTGGTATGGCTACAAACATCCCTCCACATAATTTAACTGAGCTAATTGATGCAACAAACCTTTTAATTGATGATCCAGATACCACAGTTGATGAGATTATGAAAGTGATGCCTGGCCCTGATTTTCCTACAGGGGGTATTATTTGCGGTGTAAAAGGTATAAAAGAAGCATACCATACAGGGCGTGGAAAACTAAGATTGAGAGGAATATTTCACGTTGAAGAGGGAAAAAATGACAAAGCAAAAGTAGTTTTAGATGAACTTCCTTATGCTGTAAATAAAGCTATG
>JBIKKN010000129.1:0-3409 GCA_044360335.1 Chlamydiia bacterium
GTTGCTCCTAATTTTTATTAAATTAAATATAAATTATTTATTTTAATTTTATAATAATTATTAATGAGTTTAATTTTGTTGATTTTAACTATATTTTTAATTATTATTTTAATTAAAAATGAGTTTTTTATGTCAAATTGTATGGTTGTAGGGGGAGGGCCGGTGGCTCTTTCTATTGCCTGTAGGGCTTATTTGGAAGCTAAAGTAGCCGATCAGAATGCAAAGGTTAATATTACTGTTTTTGAAAAAAGGGCAGAATATGAAAGGGGCTTTTCTATAAAAGTTACAAAAGATTCCCTTGATGCTTTTAAAATGAAGGAGAGTGTAACAGATAATGAAGAGCTAAAAGAAAAAATTCGAGCGTATAATGCATGCATTCCAAAAGCAGGTGGTGTTATTGTAAAAGAGATGGAAGAGGCATTAGAAAAATGTGCAAAAGCTTTTCAAATAAAGATTAATAGAAGATCTAAGGAAACTAAAGAAAATTTTGAAGTAACTAAAGAAAATTTTGATGCTTTCTTAAAGGAGCAAAATCCTTCGGTGGTTTTGGCAGCAGCTGGAACAAAGTGCCCGGTAACAGAAAAAGTGTTTGGAGAAAGCAATAGAGAAAAAAGTTCCCATGGCGCTGTACTTCAAATAAAATTTACTATTAATAATAAGGGAACTTTTAACAAATCTTCTAAATATGGTATTGGAAGATTTCATTTGCCTCTATGGTTTAAAAAGTTAAAGGATGGAAAGTTTAGTGGACAAAGTTTTATGATTCTTTCGGAAAATGAAACAAGAATTTTAAACAATGTATATGGAGAAAAAAAAGCAAGAGAAGGATTTACTCAACAGGATTTTGAGGAAAGCAACGATCATTTCAAACAATTACCTACACCACTAAAAAAATCTATAGGACGTATTAAAGAAGGTTTTAAAAACTATCAGGAAAATGGTTATACAATGGAAGATGTAAAAATTCCACTTGTAAAACTTGATGCGTATAAAAGTAAAAAGTATAGCACCACTTACGTAGGTGAAGATCCAAAAAATTATACTGTTATTACAGCTGGAAATGCCGCAGGTGGAGTTCCTTACCAAAGAAGTTTTAATGCATGTTTAAAATCAGTAGCAGTTGCTTCTAAAGTGTTAAAGGCACATATTTTAGAGACAGATAAAGAAAAAGCCCTTAAAGAATTTGATAAAGAGTCTACAAAAATTTGGAATAGCTATTATAAGTGGACAAAATTTTATACATTTTTTGTGAATGTAGCAGATAGGATATATTATCTATTTGCAAAATTTTTAGATTTACTTACTTTTTGGAAGAAAAAATAGGAGAGCCTCTAAAAATGTAACTTAAGGGTTAAGGCCCTTTGGCTTTTATTAGAGATACTCTCCTAACTTAAATAAATCTTTTTCTTTATTTTAATACAACAGTTTTATTTTTATCTATAAACACTTTATCCTCACATACATACTTAACAGCGCGAGCAAGAGTTAAAGATTCAATGTCAGCTCCAAAGCGTGTTAAATCAGAAATTGTATGTTGATGAGACACTCTTATTGTTTCTTGGCAGATAATTGGCCCTTCATCTAACTCCTCAGTTACAAAGTGAGCTGTAGCACCAATGATTTTTACCCCCCTTTCATATGCCTGTTTGTAGGGGTTTGCCCCTTTAAACCCTGGTAAAAAGGAGTGGTGGATATTAATAATTCTATCTTTATATTTTTCACAAAAATTTTTAGATAAAATTTGCATATATCTAGCAAGGATAATAAATTCTACCTGATTTTGCTCTATAATTTTTTCTATTTGAGCCTCTTGTAAAGCTTTAGTTTCTAAAGTCACAGGTAAATGGTGGAAGGGGATATTATGGTAGGTGGCAATATTTTTTAAATCACTATGATTGGAAATAATATTTGTTATATCCATAGAAACTGCTTTTTGTCTTTGTTTTTCAAGTAAATGGATAAGACAGTGAGGCTCTTTAGAGCAAAGGATAAGAGTTTTTTTCTTGGCCTTTTCCTCCCTTAAGGTAAGATTCATATTGTATACTTGTTTTACAGATTCAAGTATTTGGGCAGTTTTACCAATTTTTTCCCCATCTATTGTAAATAGTAGGCGTAAAAAAAAGTTTTGCGTATCTGGATCTGTAAATTGATCAAGTTCGGTAATGTTACCTTCCCATTCGGCAACAGCGCCGCTTATCATACTAATAATACCAGGTTTATCTTTACAAGAAATTTTTAATAAATACTTTTCCATAATGTTAAATTTTTTTTGTTGTGAGGAATAGGGGATATTACCATAGTCAAGATTAGTTAGGTAGGGGCAAAAAAGGAAATGTGATGAACAGAGTAAAAGTTACAGTTACAGGTGGGGCAGGGCAAATTTGTTATAATCTTTTATTTAGAATAGGTTCGGGCGAAGTTTTTGGTAAAAATACTTTGGTTGACCTTGTTATTTTAGAGATTCCAAGTTCTATGAAAGAGCTTTTAGGGGTAAAGATGGAAATAGATGATTGCGCTTTTAAATCTTTATCATCGGTAACTACCACAGATTCTATTGATGAGGCTTTTGATGGGATTGATTACGCCTTTTTAGTGGGTGCAAAGCCTAGATCTAAAGGGATGGAGAGGTCTGATTTATTAAAAGAAAATGGAAAAATTTTTTTAACGCAAGGAAAAGCTTTAAATAGATCTCCCGGTGCAAAAGTTTTAGTAATTGGTAACCCATGTAATACGAATGCTTTGATATTAATGCATGCTGCAAAAAATTTAGATCCATTTAATATTAGAGCTATGACAAGGCTTGATCAAAATAGGGCTGTTTCAATGATAGCTAAAAAAGCAAAGGTTGGGGTTGAGGATGTAAAAAATGTTACTATATTTGGAAATCACTCTTCTACAATGGTTATTGATTATCTTCATGGAACAGTAAAGGGAAAGTCTATTGAAAATGTGATAGGGGATAAAAATTGGCTGCAGGGGGAGATGTTTTCTTCTGTGCAAAAAAGGGGGGCAGCAATTTTAGAAGCAAGAGGTTTATCCTCTGCAGCAAGTGCTGCAAATGCTGGGGTAGATGCTATGAAAGATTGGATGGGGGGGGGTAAAGAAAATTATACCTCTGCCGGGATTTATGCAAAAAACAACCCCTATGGAATTTTTGAAGACTTATATTTTTCTTTCCCTTTAAAGGGTGGAAAAATTGTAGAAGGGTTAAAAATGGATCTATTTTTAGAAGAGAAAATAAAATTAACAGAGCAAGAACTTTTAGATGAAAGGGATGCTGTAAAAGAATATTTAAGGTGAAATAAATGGATAAAGAGTTATTTACTATAACAGAAAAACATTTGGACTCAGGTCTTCGAGGTTATCCAATTGGCTATTGTGTAACATCTAAAATAGATCCAGAGAAGGG
>JBIKKN010000130.1:0-3408 GCA_044360335.1 Chlamydiia bacterium
TTTTTCTAGATCCGAGAATAAAAGATAGGTTTCAAAATTATGAACTCAGCTAATCAAGGTTATTTAAAAGACAGCTACTTAAGACTTAAAACCAATAAGTTTGCAATGGCAGGGCTATACGCTTTAATTTTTTTAATTGTTGGATCTATTGTATTACCAAGTTTAACTTCTTTAACTTATTATGAGACTCATTTAAGTATAAAAAATAGCCCCCCAAACTTCACTCACTGGTTTGGAACAGATGATTTAGGAAGATCTCTTTATGCAAGGATATGGTGGGGAGCTAGAATTTCCCTTTTTGTTGGAATAGTTGCAGCATTAATAGATATGGTAATTGGGGTGATTTTTGGATCTTTTGCAGCTCTTTCTGGTGGAAAAATGGAGGAGATAATGATGCGTATTGCAGATATTTTTTATTCCCTACCTTATTTATTAGTTGTAATACTTCTAACAGTTGTATTAGGCCAAGGTATATTTACGATAATACTTGCAATGACTCTTACTGGGTGGATAAATATGGCAAGAATTACAAGGGCTGAAACTTTAAGATTAAAAGAACAAGATTTTGTTTTAGCAGCTTTATCTCTTGGCGCATCTACTTTTAGGATAATATTTAAACATATTATTCCAAATTGTTTTGGGACAATTATTACAACTGTAACATTAACAATACCATCGGCAATTTTTACAGAATCTTTTTTAAGTTTTTTAGGGCTAGGGGTTAGAGCTCCTATTGCAAGTTGGGGTATGATGGCAAGTGATGGTCTTGGCTCGTTAGTATATTACCCATGGAGATTATTTTTTCCTGCAACTTTTATAACTATTACAATGCTTGCTTTTAATCTTGTTGGTAATGGCATTCGTGATGCATTTGACCCAAGGCTCCGCTGATGAAAAAAAAATCTACCAATCTATTAAAACCCCTTCTACAAGTTAAAAACTTTTCCTATCATTTTGCCTCAAATCCAGGTGTGTATGCCGTTAAAAATGCAAATTTTTCTTTGTTTCCCAATGAATTTATTGGGATAATAGGAGAATCTGGAAGTGGTAAATCTGTAATTGCTAAATCTATTTTGCAATTAAACTCTTTTGGGGGAACTGCATCAAAAGAGGCTAAAATTATTTACGGTGGCGTAAATTTATTATCTTTGAATCAGCAAGAAATTAGAAAAATAAGGGGAAGGGAAATTGGTATTGTCTTTCAAGATCCAATGACGTACTTAAATCCAACCGCTACAATTGGAAATCAAATAGAAGAATCTTTAAAGCTTCATTTTCCCCACTACACTTGCTTGGAAACTTATAACAAAACTTTAGAGTTATTAAAGCTTGTAGAGCTACCAAATACCGATAGTTTTTATAAAAAATATCCCCATGAATTGTCCGGTGGAATGAGACAAAGGGTGATGATAGCAATCAGTTTAGCTCCAAAGCCCCGAATTTTTATTGCTGATGAAATAACTACTGCTTTAGATGTCACCGTGGGTGCTGAAATTCTTTTGTTATTAAAAAAGCTTCAAAAGACACTAGCAATGAGCATTATATTTATTTCCCATAATTTAGGTATCATATATAACTTTGCAAGCAAAATTTTAGTGATGTATAAAGGTGTGCTTGTAGAAAAAGGGGAAACTGAGCAAATATGTATGCATCCAAAACATCCTTATACAAAAGCTTTAATTGATTCTATTCTAAAGATAGATATGGATAAAAACACAAGATTTGAAACTATATCTGTAAAAAGAGAAATTTCTCCTACTGGTTGTATTTTTTATGATAGATGTAAGTATGCTCAAGAAATTTGTAAAAAAAATATGCCAATTGCCACAACAAAAGAAGATGGGGAAGTTTTATGCTATTTTCCACTGAAAATAAAAAAAGAGGAGCCATGTCAAACAGCCCCCTATTAAAAGTAGAAAATCTATCTGTGCGATATTTTTCAAAAAACGGCTCTTTTTATGCTGTGAAAAATATAAGTTTTGAAATTTTTGAAGGAGAAACCCTTGCTCTTCTTGGAGAAAGTGGTTGTGGAAAATCATCTATTGCAAAAGCTCTTTTGGGAATTTGTCCTACATTTAGTGGCACTATCTCTTACAAAGGCAACATTCAACCCAGTGTTCGAAAAAAAACCTCAATCGATGTGAAAAAAGATATCCAGATGATTTTTCAAGATCCCTATAGCTCTTTAAACCCTAGGATGACAATTGAAGAAATCATCAAAGAGCCATTGATTATCTATAAAATTGGTGATAAAAACTCTCAAAATAAAAGGGTAGATGAACTTTTACAAAATGTTGAGCTTCCTTTTACATATAAACATCGCTACCCCCACGAATTAAGTGGCGGAGAAAGACAAAGGGTAAGTATTGCAAGGGCTTTGGCATCCTCACCAAAAATACTTATTTGCGATGAACCAACTCATGCTTTAGATGTTTCTGTTCAAGCATCTATTATTAACCTATTAAAAGATTTAAGGGATAAATTAGGTCTTTCTATGCTTTTTATCTCTCATGATTTAGTACTTGTAAAAAATCTATCCGATAGATGTCTTATCATGTATGGTGGAAAGATCGTTGAACAGGCAAAATGTGAAGATCTATTTAAAAGCCCAAAACACCCTTTTACAAAAAAGTTATTCTCTTGTATCCCACTATTTAGTAATGAAAAGCCTTTTTTTGTAGAAGAGGATGAACAAGAACAAATTTATAAAATTCCTGTAGCTGTGGATAGTTTTATCTTAGAATCCCATATTAAAAAACTTAAAATATCTAAATTTAAAAGCTTTTTTAAAAAAAATCTTCCCCTTGAAGAAGATAAAAATAAAATATGCCCTTATTATGATAAATGCCCAAAAAGATCTCTTATCTGCAAAAAAAAAGATGTAGTTTCCACTGAAATTTCCAAAGGCCACAACGTTTCTTGCCATCTTATAAAACAGGTTTAGCAAGAGGCTCAAGATCTGCACTAGGGCTTCCAATCACCCAAACTCTACAGCCTGTTATATTTTTTACTAAATTTTGTACAAGGGGTCCAATTGATTTATTTACAAGTGCCCCCAAAATAAGCAAATCGATTTTTTCCCCTTCCACAATATCTTTTATAGCTTTTGCTGAGGATCTTGCATTTATAGATTTTAATTTTATAGATATACCACATTCAAAAGCTATAGCTTCTGCTTTTTTTAATATCTCAGAAGAATAATTTTCTTTTTTATCTAAGTGAGCAGAAAGAGGAAGCATTATAGGAACTTCTACAATATGCACAACAGTTACCTGAGCATTGAACATCTTAGCAATTTTACATCCTATTTGGATAGTTTCAATACCAAGGTGACCCCTTGTCGGAATTAAAATATTTTTAATGGAAATCTCTTTTAAATTATCCACATATATTTTTTCAATTTCTATA
>JBIKKN010000131.1:0-3406 GCA_044360335.1 Chlamydiia bacterium
ATCCCTTTTACCTTTGGATCAGAAAGTATTAACTTAAAACTTTCTACAACTTTTTCTTTTGTTGCACTTCCACCAACATCTAAAAAATTTGCTGCAGACCCCCCTTTTTCGGCAATAATATCCATTGTTGCCATAGCAAGTCCTGCACCATTTACCATACACCCAATATTTCCATCCATTGCAATATATGCTAAATTAAGTTCGTGTGCTTTTGCCTCTGCCCAAGTTTCTTGAGATGGGTCATACATTAAAGCTAAATCCCTTTGTCTATACATAGCATTATCATCAATACTTATCTTTGCATCTAATAAATATAAATCGCCATTTGGATCTTTTATCAGGGGGTTTATCTCTAAAATAGAGCCATCAATTTCCATAAAAGCTTGAACCATAGAAAGGATCATCTCTTTACCCTGATGTTTTGTTTTCCCCTCCCACCCCATAAAATGTGTAATTTGTTCTATTTGTTTATCAAAAATTTCTCCACTAGGGGTAAGTTTAACCTTTAATATTTTTTCAGGAGTTAATTCTGCTACCTCCTCAATATCTATCCCACCCTCCATCGAGCACATAATTAATGGACAGCCATTATCTCTATCTATCACAATACCAAAATAATACTCTTTTTGTATGTCAGCTAATTCTGCAATCATTACCTTATGACAAACAATTCCCTCAGGCCCTGTTTGGTTTGTTATAAGTTTCATCCCAAGCATGTTAGATGCATGTTTTTTAATATCTTCTCTAGTAAGAGCTACTTTTACTCCGCCAGCTTTTCCCCTACCACCTGCAGGCACCTGAACTTTAACAACAGCTTTTGTAACGTTTAATGTATCTATTGCTTTATCAATATCTTTTTTATTATCCACAACTACAAAGTTATGAATAGCAAGGCCATACCTTTTTAAAATCTCTTTTGCTTGATACTCGTGTATATTCATATTTACTCCTCTACCCCTTCTATTTCTGAAGTAGGTATAAAAAGATAATATGATTCAAGGATAATCCTTAAGTTTTTATAAAAAGATTGTGAATTGAAAGAAATGCCCCCCTTAGGATAAAATAGATCTATATGTTTAAATTCCTCTCCAAGATAGGTCAAGCTCTTACAAAAACTACCCTTTTTTTTAAAAAAAGACTCTCTGATATATTTGTAAAGCCTTTAAATGAAGAAAGTAAGCAGATGCTTGAGGAGCTTTTATATGAAGCAGATCTTGGATCTTCTGTAGTTTCCCATTTTATGCAAGAGATAGAAAAATATGCAAAAAGTCATCCCCATGCAAAGGAAAATGATTATATAGATGCATTAGAAAAAATTGCCCTCGATATTTTAGAAAAAAAAACTCCCAATCTAAGCTCTTTTCCAGCTATTAACTTTCCAAAAATTATTTTAATGGTGGGGGTAAATGGCACAGGAAAAACAACATCTATTGCAAAGCTTGGTAAAATGTATAAAGATCAAGGAAAAAAAGTCCTATTTGCCTGCGGTGATACTTTTCGTGCAGCAGCAACAGAGCAACTAAAGATACATGCAGAAAATCTAGGGGTAGATATTGTTCTTTCCAAACATGGGGCAGATCCTGGGGCTGTGATATTTGATGCAATAGAAAAAGCAAAAACATTAAATTATGATGTTGTTATTTGTGATACTGCAGGTAGATTAGAAAATAAAATAGAGCTACTTGATGAGCTTAAAAAGATTGATAGGGTAATAAAAAAAATAGATCCTTTTGCCCCCCACGAAACTTTTTTAACTATTGATGCAGCCCTTGGATCCACAACTCTCCATCAAGTGGAAAATTTTCAAAAATTTTTAAAAATTACAGGTCTTATCCTTACAAAAATTGATTCCACTGCAAAAGGGGGTATTGCTTTAAGCATTTATAAAAAATATCAAATACCTATTTGTTATGTAGGTTTTGGAGAAACTCTTTGCGACTTTTCTCCCTTTGATGCAAAATCCTATGCAAAAGCATTATTTAAGGAATAAGCCCCTATGATAGATTTTGAAGCTCTCGAATTTTTCTTTGCAAAAGAAAAAAAATATACTTTTTATTTACCTTTAAAAGAAAATGTAGCGGTAAAAATTTTAGAAAAGCCTAAACAGGTACAAGCTGAATATAAAAAAGAAAATTTACCCCCTCCTTTAGAAAAAAAAACAGAAACAAAAAAAGAATCTTTTTACTCTGAATGGGAAAAAAAATATAAAGCACTTGCTGCGGGAAATCTACTTTCCAAAGAACCTTTTAAAAAACTTGCCCTATTTATCATAAATAAAAAATCAGATGAAGAGTTTGCTGAAAAAATTTCTCTTGCGATAAACTCCCGTCTTATGAAAACAATATTTTTAATAAGTGATGCTCCCCTTGATGAACTTATCAAAATACATGATCCAACTCATATTATTACCACAAAAAGTGTCACAAATTTCATCCCCCTTCCCGGTCTTTTAATTGACAACTTAAAAAAAATTGAAAAATCTGCAGAGGAAAAAAAGCAGCTTTGGGAAAATCTTAAAACCTGTTTAAGGGGTTAGTTTTATGGGCAGATTTGTAGCTGTACTTTTAGATAAAGGGATACAAAAGCCTTTAACTTACGCTGTACCCACCCACCTTGAAGAATCTATTGAAGAGGGTCAAAGGGTTTTTGTTCCTCTTCGAAAAAGCTCTGTAAAAGGCACTATTTTAAATCTTTTAGAAAAAGCTCCAAATTACCCTGTAAAAGAGGTAGAAGGGATTATTTGTAAAGAAGAGGTAATCAATGAGGATTTAAAAAAATTAGCTTATTGGATGGCAGATTACTATGCAACACCCCTTCCCTTTGTTTTAAAAACTATCCTTCCAGGGAGTCTTAGAAAAGATCTAGGGGTAAAAAAACAGTATAAAATTAAAACCCTTTTAAAGGGGGAAAAGCTTTTAACATATATCTCACAAATAAGGGCAAAAAACCCTAAACATGCAGAAGTTTTAGATATAATTATTGGAGAAAAAGGGGGAATTTTTCTCTCCAAGCTTTTAGAAAAAAAAGTTTCTTTAAGCGCTATTAATACCCTTATAAAAAATGATATCTTAAAAAAAGAGCTAGTAGATATCGATAGAAGTATCTTAGAGGATTTTAATTTTTTTAAAACAAAGGCAAAAATTTTAAATGAAGATCAACAAAATGCCTTCTCTCAAATAGCAAAAAGTTTAGAAATGGCAACTTTTAAAACTTTTCTCCTCCATGGTATAACAGGAAGTGGTAAAACAGAAGTCTACCTTCAGGCGATAGAAAAAACCCTCCTTCTAAATAAAACAGTATTGATGTTAATACCTGAAATTGCACTAACATCTCAAACAGTAGAGCGTTTTAAACACCGTTTTGAAGATGCAATTGCAATACTTCATTACCGTTTAAGCGATGGGGA
>JBIKKN010000132.1:0-3401 GCA_044360335.1 Chlamydiia bacterium
TCTATTTGATATTGCTATTTTATAATGGTTTAACCCCGAGGTTTTGGCCCTGCCGAAATCTTCTTATTTTTGCGTAAGGTGAGTTATAAAGTAGACGTACGTGGGTGCGCTTTAGAAATTGCTGAAAAAATGCAAATTCTTCCTGATCTTTTAAAAGTAAATGTAAATCTTACCTCCTCTAAATTTGTCTGCTCTGATAAAAAAACCCTTACCTTTGATGGCGACTTTTTAGGACACACCTCCAAAGGTGAAATAGAGGTAAATCGATGGGATTTAAGTTACATCTTACTCTAAAAAAATTTCCGATGTAGAAATTATTTATGACGATAGCATTACAAATATTGATGGAAAAACAGTCTATTTTGAAAAAATGGGCAAAGAGGATTTTGATATAATAATTGGGGCCGACGGTCAATACTCTGGTGTTAGAAGATTAGTTTTTGGTGAAGATGAAAATTTTTTAAAAAAATTCCACGTACAATTTTGTGTGTTTTCCATCCCAAATATCTTTAATCTAAATTTTTCTGAAATTGTCTATTTCAATAGAGGAAAACTTGTAACAGCTTATGCCGCTTTAGAAAACTCCTACGCATCTTTTGCATTTAAATCCACAAAACAATACCTCCCTTCTACTAATCTAACAGAGGTTTTTGACAAAGAATTTCAAAATTTAGGCTGGCAAACCCCCCTTCTTAATTCTTTGATGAAAAAAAGTAAGGATATATACTTTGGATCCATTGCCCAAGTAAAAATGGATAGCTGGTTTAAAGGGAGAGTTACCCTTATTGGCGATGCAGCTCACTCGGTGCAAGGTATGGGAACCAAGTCTTGCTATGATTGGAGCTTATGTTTTAGCCGAGCAATTAGAGCTAGCAAATGGAAATTATTCCCTTGCTTTTGAACTTTATGAAAAAAAGATGAAAAAATATGTAGAAGAGTGCCAACTTCATGCAGAAAAAAACCTAGAAAACTTTACTAAATCTCAGCTTTCTATAAAAATTCAACTCTATTTAATGAGAATTTTACCTAAAAAACTCCTTCAGTACTTCCTAGACAAAGATAGAAAACAAATGCAAAAAGTTGCAAACAACTTTTCCTTAAATTAAGATTTAGCAACTCACCTTATGCAAAAATAAGAAGGTTTTGGCCCTGCCGAAATCTTCTTATTTTTGCGTAAGGTGAGTTAGTACTCTAGTTGTTAATTTGCTTTCCCTTGCATATTACTCCCATTTTTTATAACCTATTCCCTTTATTTTTTTGGGGATACTATGAAATTTTGGTTAAAAAAAACTCTAACGATTTTAACAGTTTATTTTAGTTTAACAGGAATTTGTTTTGCAAATCAAACCCAAGATCTTACTTGGCATAAAGCTCATCAAATTCAGATCTTTCAAAGCATTGTTAAATATATAGAAAACAATAGCCTATACCCTTTGCTACAAAAGGATAAAGCCGACATTCATTTAGCAAAAGATCCTCATGAACTATTGAAAGGGACTAATTATTATATTAGTAGCAATTTTGGCATCATTTGTCAGAGGGAAATAGAGCTTTTTGCTATCTTTTTTGTGTTTCAACAGATAAATCCATATTTTGCAGAAACCCTTTTTATGTACACCTCCGATGATAATTTACATATGCCTTCTTTGCTGTTATATAGTGATGTTGTAAATCACCCTTTTGTTAAACAAAAACAATTACCTAAAAAGTTTAACTTACATATTACCACAACAAATGTAGATAGCAAAGGGGCCTATACCCAAGATTGGATCTTTTATGATGAAAATCATAGTGAAACAATTACTATAACTTTTAGTTCTGATGGAGATTTAGGTACAAATTTTATATTTTTAAACGATTAATAAAAAACATTAATTATTATATCATTAATTTTTTTTAACAATAAAAACAAAATAGGTTAAAAATTGTATGTTTAGAGTAGCAAGAAAAGCAGAAGAAAGAGCTCAACTAGAAATACAGGATGAAAATGGCTCAAAGTATGCTAAAATTGCACTTATGCCTAATGGTTTAAAAAAAATAAAAGAGTTCTTTAAGCACTACATCTTAAAAATTGTTACTTTAGGTTGGTATGATTCTAACCAATTTAAACCCAATGAGTATCAAATAAAAAAAGAGTTACTCTAAATAACTCTAACCTTGATGACCTTGGTTCAGTTCCACGTATATTATTGAAAAGAAGTGCTGCCGGTAATGAAACTATAAACCCAGACAAAAATAGGATCATCTCATCTCCTTATTATGGCCCGTTGATGAAAGATCCCACAATTTTATTTCATGGGATTCATATTGATTTTTGGAAAATCCCATCAATATTAAATTTTGGAATTTTAACTCACCTTACGCAAAAATAAGAAGATTTCGGCAGGGCCAAAACCTCGGGGTTAAACCATTATAAAATAGCAATATCGAATAGATATGGCTATTTTATAATGGTTTAACCCCGAGAGTTTTCGCTACAGCCCAAATATTTTTATTTTTGCGTAAGGTGAGTTTTAAGTTTAAATTCAGCAAAATCAAAAGGTATAGCTTTAGGTATAAATCATGGATCTCAAACTAACAAGGGGATCGAAAATGGATTTAATGGCCTTGATTTTATAAGTTGCGCTCGTTCCCCAGTACACGATGATGCTTGTGGAGATAACGGCGGTGGATTTTGCTATATTCTAAATGGTATTTCATTTGCAATAAGTAATGTAACTGCTATAGCTTCCTATAATTTTGAATATGATTCAGGGATGCCCTCTGAAGCGCTAGTTAAGGATAAAATTTCACCTGAATCTATTTGCGGTTTAGTTGTTGCCGAACAATTACTAGAAAAAAAAATCAATGAGATAAACTTTTTTAAATCTGGAGCTACAGGTACATTTCATATAAGATGCTAAAATTTTCTAAGATATCTTGATGGAAAAATAGATATTGATACACTCTTAGCATCCAAGGTTATTAACCCTATGAAATCTACAGATCAACGGAGAGTTTTAGAAAGTGAATTTAATGCATTACTTTTAAAGTATCTCTCCTCTATATTAGATTTAAAATCGGCTCGTTTAATCGATCTATTAAAGATCTTAGTTCCAGAGGATTTACCTATTTACAATACTAAAGGTATTTTAGTTAAAACAATTTAGAAAGAAATCTATGGATCAAAACTTAATACTTCAAAATTTGCATGATTTTAAACATAAGTAAAAGATTTTTATTAACTTTCAAAAGTCTTTGCTAAAGCTCTAGGAGCTACCTCTAAAGCTATATCCATAGCTTCTTGTAATCGATCTCCTGAAAGATTTACTTGATACTCGGGTAATGTTTCACCCTCTTTTAGAGAATGGATACAAACAGATCTTTTAAATATGTCAAATGCAACACCATATAATCTATCG
>JBIKKN010000133.1:0-3388 GCA_044360335.1 Chlamydiia bacterium
AATATTCAATTATTCTTTTTTTTCAATTATAACAGAGTATTTAGGTTTTAGAAAATATCCATCCTTTAAAAGTGTCTACCTTTTGTTTACCTCTTGTATATTTGAAAATTTAGGGTATCATCAAATGACACTTTGGTGGAGAACAAAAGCATTTTTCAAATTTTTTAGTACTTTTAAGCGAATTCGAAAAGAATCTTTAAATATTAGATTTAAAATTGCAAAAGCAAAGAACCTTTAAGATTCCAATCTCTGTATATTAATGTATTTCTATAATAGTGCCCCTCTATTGCAAAACGTATATGATCTAGATATCTATAAGTTAAATTACAAGTAATTTTGTTTCCTGTAAGGCTCTGTTTTTGAGTTATATTAAGAAAATTACCAATTGGCTGAATAAGATTTTTTGTTAACTGCAAGTTAAATTCGTAAATTGCTTTAAAGTATAAATTTTTTAAAAGATAATAGTGGAAAGTCAATTCTGCAAATTGCCAATATTGAAGATCGTAAGTAAAATAGTTGGGTGTTAAGAATTTAAAACTTGAATACTCAAATCTATATTGAAAGGTTAAATATTTTTCTAAAAATGGAAGATTACACCTTGCTTGGATTGTTGCAACAGGCTCAAAGTTATTATCCCATAGCTGTTTTAAGATGAGGGAGGTTTCTATTTGAGGATTAAGATATACATTAGGTCTAAAAAGAAAGAAAATTTCTTCAGAGCCAAGAGGGATAAGGATTGATGAATTCTCTTGAAAGTTTTTTGTAATAAAAGATTCAATATGAGCATCTAAATAAAAAATACAAAAAGGAGAGTTATATTCAAAATAAGCACCTGGTTCAAAATTCCAAGTGAACTCAAATGGAAAGTAAGCAAAAAGAGGATCATTTTGTTGCCAAGCACAAAAAGCTCTTGCAAAAGCCTGAAAACGGCATTGATCCATAAATAGATATTCAACACTTGTTTGACCCCCTGATAAATCAACATTATAATTTAATCCATAGGAGAAAATATTTACCTCTTTTTGATTGTAAAAAAAACCTTTTAAATCAAATCTAAGGTCATCATTTACAGGTAAGATGCTATCAAACGATGCATACGTATAAAAATCTTTTACAACAGGAACACCAAGTATTGGATCATTTTCTTTTGCGTTTGTATAGGTTACATCTAATAAAAATCCTGAATTTGTATAAGATCTTGTGATTTGAGACTCTTCCCATACCCTAAAGTCCAAAGGATTTTGTGGTATATACAAAGAGTAATATTCTTTAGCTTCTTTAAAATTTCTAGAAGATTGTGCTGCTTTTGCAGCTTCTTTAAGTAGTTGATGATCAGCAGGACATTTATCTAAAGCCTCAATATAGTGAGGGTTAGATTTTCTTGTTTTACTTTGGCTTTGTTTTAACCTTGCAAGTCCAACTATTGCTTCACAATGATTGGGATGTTTTTCAAAAAGCTTTTGAGCTTCTTGCAATCTTCCCTCTGAAATATATAAATAGGCAAGGGTAATATCGGCATCTATATTTTTAGGGTCTATTTCTAGAGATTTTTTTAAGTAGTGCTCAGCTTTTTCTTTTTGATGTCCTCTAAAATAAAGTATCCCTAGATATAAAAGTATATCAGGATCATTTACTTTACATTTATTTAGATTTTCAAAAATATTAAGAGAGATAGAATAGTTTATCTCATTTTTTACAAAATATTGCCCTATAGATTTTAAACCTGTTTGGATATTATCCATGCAACCAAAATTTTCATAAACAAATAAAAACTGCTTATAAGATTCTTGATAATTATTATTCCAAAGATTAAGGTAACCAAGTTGTATTCTTGCATCTACAAAATTTGGATCTATTTTTATAGTTTCATCTAGTAAAACTTGAGCCTCATCATACTTATTTACTTGTATATATAAAAGAGCAAGCTCATAGATAAATCTTGGCTCATTATCATTTTTATGAGCCTTAATAAATTTTGGTATCTCTTTTTCAGCCTGTTTTGAGTATTTAGGGGATTGTATGATTGGAGAAGGATGACCAATCCATTTAGTTAAAATATTTTGCGAATAAATTTTAGATGGAGAAAGGGATAAAATAGAGCTAGAAAGCAAGAAAAAAAACAGATAATAAAGATAGAGCATAACTATGTATGGTAAGATTAATTTTTAATAATAGCAAAGGAAATAGTTTTTTTAAAAAATGAATAAAAAAAGTCTATTGTAAATCATCTTTTGCTTATTTTAAGTAAAACAAACCTAAAATTCAGGTTTAAAAGGACAACAAAGGGTAATTGTGCTATATATTATTTTATGAAGAGGGTCTCAAACAGGCAAAAAGCAAAGCAGGAAACAGGAGTTCATCCAGAGGCAAAGGGTGTATTTATTGTTGCAGCAAGTGTGTTTATTTTTTTAAGTTTGATAACTTTTGTTGATGGCAGCCATAGGATGAATCTTTTTGGAATCGTAGGGCATATAATAGCTCACTGTTTGCATTATATTTTTGGTCTTGGAAGTTATATTTTGATAGGATTTACGACTTATTTTGGAACTAAATTTATGCATAATAAAGATGCAAAGGGTTTTGCAGTAAAGATGTTTTATTTAAGTTTGCATTTATTTTCTGTTTGTATATTACTTAATTTATTTGCAGAAACCAAATGGCTTGATTTTTCCCCTTTCTATGAAAAGGTTTATTCAGAACAAATAACGATAAAAGCTGCAGCCCCTGTAAAATATATCCGTTATAATTTGGGGGGAGTGCCATTTTATTATATTTATAAAGATATGATCCCTTTTAATTTACAGTACCTATTAAGTGATGTGGGTGTACTCCTTTTGTTTTTTACATTAGCAACAATTGGTTTTATATTTTTAACAAATTTAAGTTTTTTTAAGATTACCAAAAAGCTTTTAGATTTTATTTCATCGTTTACAGATGGTATAGTTATTTTATTAAGAAAAGTGTTACTTTTGATGAGGAAATTCTCTTTTATGCAGGTAAAAATTGCTAAAGAGGGGAAAAAGTCCCCATTTGCTGCATCCATTATCCCTCCATATACAGGTTTTAATGAAAAGAAGGTTTATAAGACAAATCCTGCAGAAAAAAAGGAGGCGTTTAAAGATCTTAAGATGCTTCCTCAGCCGAAAAAGCAAAAGGTTATTCAAGGGCAAAGTTTTGAAAGTGATCCAGTGATAGAATTTGCAAAGCAGGAAAAAGCCCCCCATGTAAAAGGCAAAGAAAAAGATTATAATCTTCCCCCTATTGATTTACTTACCAATACAAAAGAGGTAGATCAAACAGGGCTTGAAAGGGAGCTTAGGGAAAAGGCGCAAATTCTAGAGGAGACTCTTGCTAGTTTTTCCATAGAGGCAAAAGTCGGTCACATTCA
>JBIKKN010000134.1:0-3379 GCA_044360335.1 Chlamydiia bacterium
TAAACTTTTACTTTCTTTTAACCTTTTACTCAAACCTTCCCCTAAATTTTCCATAAATTTATTAAATGGATTTTTCCATCCCACCAAAATAACTACAGCAAGAGCTCCAATAGGTATTAAAATATTGATACATAGAAAACTTAAAGCATCAAAAAATGTTACACCAAAAATCTTATATGTGGATAAAACCCCAAACGATAGGGAGATAGGTATTGCAAATAAGAGCACCAAAAATCCACAAAAAATAACTGCCCCATGCCTTGAAAAACTCTTATGATCTGTTAAATAAGCAATAAATGGCTCCATTGCAGAAATTTGAGAAGTGAGACCTGCAAATAAAATCAAAGCAAAAAAGATTACAGCAAATAAGCTTCCAAAATGCATCTTAGAAAATACCACCGGAAGAGTTTGAAAAATCAAATCAGAGCCGCTAGCAATAGTTTCCCCAATAGAAAATACCGCAGTAAATATAGCAATACCTGCAAGCATTGATACTATTACAATAGAAATAGTCACAGGAATTGTTACATTAAATATGTTATCTGTTTTTTTAAGGTAACTTCCATAAGTTATCATTGTCCCCTGCCCCACACTTAATGCAAAAAAAGCTTGGCCTAAAGCTAGTAATACCACTTTAGAATTTAAAGCACTCCAGTTTGGAGAAAACATAAAACTCAAAGCTTTTGATGCCCCAGACATCTTTAAACCAGCTAATGCTAAAAATAAAAGGCATAAAAAAAGTAAAGGCATCAATATTTTATTTGTAGCTTCAATCCCTTTTTGAACACCTGAAAATAAAACCCCTACGCAAATTGCTATAAAACCTATTAAAGAGCCTAAAATCCAAGAAACACTAGTATAACAACTTTCCCAAAATACTTTTGCATCTTTTATACTTGTAAAATTTGTAATACTTCCAGATAAAGCCTCTATTAAGTATCCAAAAGTCCAAGCACAAATTACGCTATAAAAAATACTTACCAAAAATCCAATAAGAACTTGCATCGTTCCAAGATTCTTCCATGTTTTTGTTTTACCAAGGGTGTAGAAAGCATCCGATGGATTGCTTTGCGCTTTTCTTCCGATAACAATTTCTGAAAGCATAATTGGAAAACTTATAACTACTAAAAAAATACAAAAAAGAAGGATAAAAACTGCCCCCCCATTTTGGCCAGTAATATAAGGAAACCTCCAAATACTTCCAAGTCCAACAGCTGAACCTGTTGCCGCCCACATAAAACCTAATTTGGATTTCCAATGCTCTCTTTTCACTATATTAAAACTCCCCTTTTCCTATATGATAACCCTTATTTATATTAAGTAAGTATCTATGAAAACTTCGGAAAATGCAAGTGATAAATGCCCACTGTTTTCTCTCTCTCCGGCAGCTGCATTTTCTTCTACCTCTAATGATACACTAGAGGATCGACTAAATATTAACGATTATATCGTGAAAAATAAAACTGCTACTTACTTTATTCGGGTAAAAGGTGATTCAATGATTGGTGCCGGTATTTTTGATGAAGATATTTTAGTGGTAGATAAATCAAAAATCCCATCTTCTGGGAAAATTGTTATTGCTATTTTAAATGGAGAATTTACCGTTAAACGCCTTATTATCAAAAGTAATAAAGTATTTTTACAACCTCAAAACCCTAAATACAAAACAATAGAAGTTACAAAAGCATGTGATTTTGAAATTTTTGGAGTTGTGACATTTAACATACACAAACCTTTATGAACTATATCTGCTTAATAGATTGTGATAATTTTTATGCATCTGTTGAAAAAATTTTTAATCCTTCTTTTAGAAATCGACCCTTGGTAGTAGTTTCTGGTAAAGATGGAATAGTAATTGCTAGATCAAAAGAAGCCAAAGCTTTAAATATCCCCATGTGCGCGCCATCTTTTGAATATAAATCTTTATTTTTAAAAGAAGATGTAATCCTTAGACCACCTAACTTTACCCTTTATAAAGATATGGCAGAAAGAGTAAGAGAAACGGTAGCAACCTTTAACTTTCCTACATTTTTTTACTCTATCGATGAAATGTTTTTAAAAATTCCAGAAGAGATTTACTCCCCCCTTTTACTTGAGCATATGCAACAAAAAATCAAAAGATGGACAGGAATTGATGTGTCTATTGGCATTTCAAAAACAAAAACACTTGCAAAAATTGCAACACACTTAGCTAAAAAATTACCTACTCATCGTAAATCTTTGATTACTCAGGAAGAAATAAATATAGAGTTAAACTCCTTTACTGCCCAAGATATATGGGGAATAGGAAGTGCATCTTCTAAAAAATTAAAGGAAAATTTTGTAAAAACAGCCAAAGACCTTATAGATCTAAATACCCCATTTTTAAATAAACTACTAGGTCTTCAAGGCTTGCGCATTGTTGAAGAACTAAAGGGAAACAATAGCTACCCATTCCTTCAAAAGGATCTAAATAAATCTATACAAATTACAAAAACTTTCCCATCAGAAATTAGCTCCATAAATACCCTTAAAGAAATAATCTCTACATTTACAGCAGATGGATGCCAAAAACTTCGAAAAATAGGAAAAAACGCCCCCTATTTCCATATTTTTTTGGAAAGCTCAAGATTTAAAGAAAAAAAAACTTCTTTCTATAAAACATTTTCCCTCGATGAGCCCTCTAACTACACACCACACTTTCTTGCCCTAAAAGAAATCTTTTTTGAAGAACTAATAGATGATCCCATTTTGATTAAAAGAGCAGGTCTTTGCTTTAGCGGCCTGCTCCCTAAAGAGGCCACTCAAACCAGTTTGTTTTCCACAAAAAAACAATCCAATCTTATGGAGCCAATCGATAAAATAAACGCTAAATTTGGAAAAAACACCATTACATTTGCTTGCCAAAGCAAATCCTTTCAAAAAAACACCCCCTCCTGTTTAAAATATACCACCTCTTGGGACAATCTTTTAAAAATTCATATCTAACAAATTTTCGATAGGAAAATTGTAAACAGCTTAAAGGCCATCTGCCCTTTTTAGCTCAGGATCTTGTTGAAGCTCGGCACTTAAATAACAGCAAGTACCTTTTGAACTTCCAGATCTTCTTCTCTAGCTGTTACTTCCCCCCCCTCCCTCGTAATTAATAGAAACTCCTAAACCTAAATTAGTTAAATCTAATAAAATTTTTCTTATCCTTTTAAACATATAAATATCCTTTGCAATTAATTAAATTCTTTTATTATAATTAATTATAAAAAATAAACATATAGGTTAAAAATGATAAATACTTTTTCAAAAGCCGCTCAAGGATTTTTTAGTGATTACAACCCTTTGAAAACTTCAGTCACAGCACCAATCGAGCTGAGTGTAACTCTTTTATTACTTCCCTCAATGAGTC
>JBIKKN010000135.1:0-3376 GCA_044360335.1 Chlamydiia bacterium
AAATAAAGAGAGAAAAATTTATTAAAGAATTACAAAAAATTTTTGTAGAAGAATTTTCATATTTCAATCATAAAAAAAAGGCCCCAAAGGTAACTTACCTTCCTTCTCCCCAAGAATTAATCAGTGAAAAACATTATAAAGAAACCAGAGAAAAAGATTTTATCTTAGGTTATACAACAATAGGCCCACAGAGGGATGATTTGATTTTTTTATTAGAGGAGAAAAAAGCAAAACTTTTTTCTTCCGAAGGGGAAAAAAGATTAATGATTATAGCTTTAAAACTTGCATCCTATAGACTAATGAATGCTTTAGTTTTTGCAATGGATGATTACTTAAGCTATTTAGATAAGTACAAACAAGAGCATCTCTTAAATAGACTTTTAGATCTCCCCCAAGTGTTTTTAACCGCCCCCTTTGAGAGTAAAAATTCATCGATTTTCTCTACCTGCCTGGGGTATAATCAGATTTAAATTTCAAACTTTTTATTATTTAAATGTTAATATTTTTTTATAACTAAATCTAAAAATTTTTTTTCTTATTTGTTGTATTAAATCTTTAATTATTAAGGATTTATAAAGATTTAGGCTATTTTTCTATTTTTAGAGCTTTTTTTTTGTACTGAGTCCATCTCTTCTATAAAAGCAACTTCCACTTCAAGTTCTTTTTTATTAGAAAAATGTCCCTTTTTATGGCGAGATTTATACTCATCTAAAATAGCGTTTGCAATAGATTTACCTAATTGAACCCCTTCTTGATCAAAAGAATTTATTCCCCAAATAAACCCTTGAAAAACAGCTACTGTTTCATAATAGGAGAGCAAAGCGCCCATTGCATAAGGGGAAAGAGAGTCTGTTATTAACATCCGACTTGGTCTATTTCCAGGAAAAGCTTGATTGTTATTTTCTGATTTTTTACCCCTTGCTAAAGAAATAGATTGGGCAAAAAGATTGGAGAGCAATTTTTCTTGGTTGGTTGTCCCTTCTATTAATTGATCTTTTTCCTGCTGACTATCTAAAAAACCAATATATTCAATAGGTACATTTACAGTTCCTTGATGTATAGCTTGAAAGTATGAGTGCTGACCTTCTGTGCCACAGGTTCCAAAAATAATAGGGGAAGTGTCAAAGTTGACAAAAGAGCCATCTTCTTGATTTACACTTTTTCCATTTGATTCCATATAAAGCTGTTGTATATGAAAAGACCATAAATCTAAAGAACTTGAATAGGGGACTATGCAAAGAGTATTTTGGTTTAAAAAGTTTCTATTCCAAATACCAAGAAGAGCGCCCATTAATGGCATATTTTCTCTTGGATCTTTTTCCGTTATACTATGCTCATCCATGTCACTTGCCCCGGAAAGAAACTCTTTCCAAACATCCATTCCACAGATAAAAGCAACTGGAACTGCTCCTACCATAGAAGAAACTGAATATCTTCCTCCAATAAAATCCCAAATATAAAAAATCTCTCTATATAAAGAGGGGGTATCCATAGGGCTATTTTTTGAAGTTACCATTACAAAATGCTCTTTTGGATTAAGCCCTTTTTCTAAAAAACGATTTTTTAATAAAATCTCTTGGGCCATTATTTCCATTGTTCCGCCAGATTTTGAAATTACAGCTACAAGAGTTTTTTCTAAATCTACTTTATCTAAAATTGTTGCAATTTTATCTGGATCAATATTAGAAGCAAAATGTAAATCCCTATTTGTTTTATGTAAACCCTTTAATGCTTTGGATATTGCTAATGCGCCAAGGTAAGATCCCCCGATACCACATACTATTAAATGTTTAAACTCTTTAGTATGATTTAAAAACTTTTCTAACTTTTTAAGCTCTTGTTTGGCATCTTTATTTGCTTTTTTAGCTTGATGGGAAGTTAACATCTCTTCTCTAGATGCACGAATAGCAGTGTGACCTACCATTCTATCCTCAGATTTACACCCTTTTATAAAGTTCATTTTTTCCATACTTTGCATGTAAAAGAGCTTTTCAAACACATTAGCCTCTAAACTTAAAGCAGTAAGCTCATCAATCACACGATCATCTACCCTTTCTGTTGCATAAAGCATTTTCCAACCACATGCAGAAACTTTTTTCTCATGAACTCTTTTTGCTGATAAAACCCCTTCTTTTGTAAGATCTAAAGCTTTTTTTGAGAGCTTTTGTAGCTTTTTATAGGATGAATATTTGTTAAACATAGTTTTACCTCTTTTTCTTAACTTTATTTATCCCATAAAAAACTATCTTAAATCAAGCAAATTACTTTATTTTAAGAAAAGCTTGCTCATCTGAAAGGATATTAAAAAAACTATCCCTTTGAACTTGAGCTATTTCTGGATTATAAACCTTTGCTTTTTTATCTAAAAAGTTATAACGAAGACCAACAAATGGCACCCCCTTTTGGATGCAAGTTTCCTCTACCTGCTCTAAGTTTTGCCGTCTATCGTTTATAAATACAATTGCTTTAGGGTAAACATTTGACATTTTTAAAAAAGTAAAAAGGGCTTGCCCTTTGTGAGTTCCAGAAGTATATAAAACCCCTTCTTGATAGAAAATACAGTTATCATCTTTAATAAATACCTGAGTTTGCTTTGGAGCAGATACCCCCATATAAAAGCCTAAGCTTTTTAATTGCCTTTGAGTAATCCTTGCAAGAGAGTGATCTCTTGTTGTAAAACCAATAAGCATGATATTTTCTCTTTGCTGCCTTTTAATTATCTCAAAACTCCCTTTTTCTACCTCTGATACTTTTGATGCATAATGAGCAGAAATTAATTCGCATAAGGCTATATCTAAAGCTTCCTCCTTAGCTTTTCCTTCTTTTTGCAAGGTAGAAAATCTATGAAAAAACCACTCATCTGACCCAAACATTTGATCCAAATGTATTAAAGTGTTATCAATATCATATAAAAACAAAACCCCATCCTCTTTATAAGAATCCATCGAACTAATCGAAGAAACTTCCAAAATATTTGCAAAACAAACACTCATACAAGATATAACTATAAAAAAATACTTCATCTTAAAACTCCTAATTATAAAGAGTTATAAAATACCATAGTTTCTTGTTTTACGAATAGAAATTTTTTATAATGTATCTGTAGTATTTATGTAATGGGTTTTACCTTGAACTCTTGTTGGTATATCAACCAAAGCAACTTTTTTATAAAGCTCTCCAATTTGATAAGTATTACCTCTCCAAGAAAACTTTATTTTTAAAACCGTATTCATTACCGTAGGGTAAATTTTTAACATCTCATCAGAATAAGAAAGATCTCCAACTTTATCATTTGGAGCATATACACCAGCCCCAGTTGCATCAGCTATATAATGAGTACCACCTGCTATCGCTCCTGCTATTAATTTTCCAAGTT
>JBIKKN010000136.1:0-3332 GCA_044360335.1 Chlamydiia bacterium
TTTACAAGGATATTTTTTAAATCAACTCTTACCTCATCGAGAAAATGGAAAATCAATAAAGAAGAATCTATAAGGCAAAGGGCTACAACTTTTCCCTCCCTATCTATTTTGCTTTTTGCCTTATCTGTTATTTCTTTGGGTGCATTTTTAAAGATAAAGTCAGGGGATCCAGCAAAAGCTTTATGTTTTACCCCATTAATTTCTACTTCTCCTTCCACTCCAGATCCTGAGATTGTTTTTACATTGTATACTGGGTATAAAGGGATGGATTTTTCTTTTGTGTAGGCTAAAATTGCATCCGCAATAGGGTGGTGAGCTCCATTTTCAAGCCCTGCAGCAATTTGCAAAAGGAAATTTTCATCATAGGTGGAAGAAATAACCTCTAATTTTTCACATTTTAATTTTCCAGTAGTAAGAGTTCCTGTTTTGTCGAAAAAAAGTTTTGTACATCCAGCAAGAGCATCTAAAACCACCCCTCCTTTTAAAAGGATACCTTTTTTTGCACATGCAGAGATCGATCCTAAATAGGCAGTTGGCGCTCCAATAATTAGAGCGCAAGGGGATGCAGCTATTAAAAAAGCAAGGGATCGGTAAATAGATCCATCAACACTTAGGTAGGGGATATTAAAGATAAAAGGTAAAAGGGCCGCTATTAAAATAAAACAAACGATAATTGTTGATGCATAAATACTTCCAAATCTATCTAAAAAGCGCTGTAATTTTGGTTTGGATTCTTGCGCTTTTGTAATAAGCTCGATAATTTTTGCAAGAGCCGATTCCCCCGATGTTTTAGTAACCTCTAAAGTTAAACTGCCATCTGTATTTAAACTTCCAGCATGAACCTCATCGCCCACAGTTTTACTTTGAGGGATACTTTCTCCTGTTAAGTGCGCTAAATTTACATATGAGGATCCTTTGATAACTTTTCCATCAAGGGGGATAATCTCTCCAGATCGAATTAATATCACCGTATTAGGGAGAATTTCTCGAACAGATTTTTGGTAAGTTTCTCCACTTTCGTCCAAAACTAATGCCATCGATGGGGCAATTTTTTGTAAAGAGCTTAAAGCCCCTTTTGTTTTTTGGGTAACCATATGCTCTAGTGCATGAGAGATTGCAAATAAAACTAAAAGCAAAGCCCCTTCTGCCCCTGCGCCAATTGCAATAGATAAAAAGGCAGCAAGGGTCATAAGTACTTCGATATTGATTTTTAACTTTAGTAAATCTTTTAAAGTATCAATAAGGGCAGGAGTTCCTACAAAAAAATATACTACCACCAATAAAAAATTAGATAAATTTGAAGAGAAAAAAGATGCCCCATAGGAAGCTGCTAAAAGTAAAAAAGAAAAAATGGAGGAGATAAGATCTGTATGGTTTCCCCAAAGTCTAGAATTTTCTGTGATAAATGGATTTTGCGTCTCTTCCAACCCAGAAGATAAATAATCATCTAAAATGTAATGCCCTGCAACTTTTATTTTCACTTATAAAATTTCCTCTATTAAAAATTTAGTTAAAAAATAGGTGGAAAAAATCGCTAAAAAAGCAATACTTAACCCTTTGATGGTATTTTCAAGCTTACTAATTCTTTCCATCTTTGCAATTAAAAAAGATCCACCAGCAGTGATAATAAATGTAGTAAAATATAAGCCATAAGGGTAGGAGATATAAAGACCCATTGCACCAAAAATTGCTGCAATTAATACACCCACCCCAGCGCCAAAAGCTTGCTTTAAAGGGTGAACGTAAGCATCCATTGTAAGATTGAGCTCTTCTTCTAACATAACGGCTAAAAGCTTTTTATCATCTGCCATTAAAACGTCCATTATTTTTGAAAGAAGGGGCTCAGTAAAACCTTTTGCTTTATACATCTGTTTTAGCTCTTCTCTTTCCTCCTCCCTGTTATGCTCAATTTCATCCTTTTCCTCTTGCACCAATTCATCGATTCGCTCCAAACGGGACCACCCAAGGTGAGCGCTTCTTCCCACTTTCCAAAATAAAATACCCACTAAATAGACCGATAATAAAATAAAAATCTCTTTTGAGGGGATCTTTAAACTATTTGCAATTATTTGAATTAAAAGAGTAGATACAGCAACTTCTTTAGCGCTATCTGCCCCTGCAGAGATATGCCCTGGAACTTCTACTGCATGAAAATCTCTAGAAGCATTTTTTCCTTTAGCGCGCGCTTTTTTTAAATGCTCTACAACAGAAAATCCTTTAAAATGGGAACTTTTTTGCTCCATAAAACCTCTAATAAAAATCAATATTATTAGTTTACACTATTGCAGAAATAAATGGTATTAGGCTTCTATATAAAGAGTGATATTTTCAATGCGCCCTGCAAGATTAAGGTTTGAAAGTTCCTTTTCTATAAAGGAATTTTCTAACATATGCCCCTTATGATGAGGAAGATTTTGTGAGTTAACTTGCGCGGCAAAATGTGCTATTTTCCCTCTTACTGCGTTAGTTGCAAAAGCTATATCACTATCGTTTAATGGTTGTTCTAAAGAAAGAGAATGTATTTTTAATCTAACTTCGCAAGCTCTTTTTTCCCCATCAAAGGTCTTAAGATCATTAATAAAAAAACCTGCATTACGGCTTGATTTTTTTGCTAAAGCACTTAAATCCCTTTTTACCCCTAACAATGGACTTAGTAATAAAAAACTTGTTAATTCCACCAATTCTTAACATAAACGCCTCTATTTTAGATAAATAGATTAATTTACCAATAAGTGTATTTAATTTCTAGAATTTTTAAATATAACTTAGGCTTCTTTATAATAATTGATAGCTAGAACATCGGCTAAAAGACCCTCCTCTAAAAGCGGATCTCTTGTAATATTTTGGACATGCTGTTTATTATTTTGATAAACACTAAAATATGCTGAATGAGTGTTTCCAACAAATTTTTGTATCACATTTCCTACTACTTTTACCGCCTGAGCCATATCTGCATTTTCCAAATTTCTTTCTAGATCTATAGGAATAATATTAAATGTAACTCTTGCTGTTATGGGTTTTTTATCCGCACTAGTTAGATAATCAATAAAAAGGTGTGTGCCTCTGCTTGAGATTTTTTCATAGGTAATTGAACGACTTGCCGGCCGTAATGGAAGAACATGTAAAGCAAGAGGAATAAATTTGATTCCAAGCATAGCATCTCCTAAATATTAAAAAAAAATAAAGTATAATGTTAAGTTTCTTTAATTTCTATATATTTTTTTAAAAGGTGGGTTTTTAAATAAAAGTTAGGCTAATTTATAAAAAGAGATTTTTTCAATGTGGCCGTTAAGGCCAATTTCTAACAATGGATCTTTTATAAGACCGCTCTT
>JBIKKN010000138.1:0-3291 GCA_044360335.1 Chlamydiia bacterium
TTATTTTTTCAATGCACTCTAATCTATTATTAGAATTTTTTATTATTTCCGCCATATTCTTCCAAAAAAACATTACTCTTTTGGATGTATCTACCATCAAAATATACTTTATCCTCTTATTAACAAATTCTAAAGCACTAAAACCAGAAATTCCTATTAAAACGTTACCTGAACTTGGTGTTTCATGATATTTAACTATAGACTTTTCGGCGACAACATCATTAGTAAAAGTAAATACACACCCTTGATTAAAATTATCATTTGGTACTTTTTGCTGAAGAGCTGCAATGCTTGAAGCAAAAGTACTACCTTGGGACTGCAATAGTTTTATTGTCTCACGATTGTTTGCCCTTACCGCAATTTCGAAAGCTGTTCCAGATGTGGCTCCCTTTGAATCAATATCTATTTTAAAAATATCCCTTCTCTGTAATAAAAATTCTAAAATAGGCTTTCCAATTGGTTTAAAAGCAGCCCTTCTGAATAATAAATTAAAGTCCTGACCATCGACTGCTTCTGTTAAGGATTGCCTATAATTTGGCAATGCAATCCCAGTAACTAGACTACGAAGTTTTCCTAGTGAAGAATCGATTGATAAACTCATAAACAATGTTACTTTATTTTAATTAAATAAAAATAATAACAAAAATAAAGAAAAAAAAACAATTAAAAGTTAATTACGATTAATCTAATTCTATAGTCTCGGCCTTTTCCCGAATTTTTCTAGAAAGGGTAACTTTATTTTAGAAAAATAAGATGAATTTTAATTTTAAAAGCCCTAGAAGTCCTACTCTTTTGAGCCACCGCCGCCGCCACCGCCACCACCGCCGCTCCCTCTGCTGCTAGTTTTTTCATTCGGGTAAACAATATTTGCGATTGCTTGTCTTAATGCTTGTTGTTGTTTTTCTGGATCTTTTATAGCTATTTGCAATCTAGACAATTCTTTTATTAAAAGTTTATTATTAAATTCAACCTCTTCTATTTTAAAATATTTCATTAATATACCAAACAGTAGAAATATATCTTCTCCTTCAGGAATATCGTTTGCAAGACCGATTATTGGATATAAATCCTTAATATTTAGACTATCTATAATCCTAATTCTTTGGACTGCTCTCCAATCAAATTCTGGATCTTGATTTATAATTTTAAAAGAATTAATCCCTGCAATTGTCACTGGACCTTTAAAGAGTTTTCTAAGAAAAGGCAGATATTGAAAGTTTAATGGTTCTGTATCTATAAGAACTGTACCCTTTTCTAATAAGCATTTTAAACATTCCCCATATTCTGTAAATTTACTTACAAAATCATGAAGATTTGATACATATAGAGCACCAGTTTTAAGTTCTAGCAAATTAAACGTTTCCCTAATTTTTTGACAAGTTGCTAGATTTGTTAAATCACCTTGTAAAAATGCAAATTTTCCTTTTTTAAATATTTTTGATACCCTATCAAAATACTCATTAGATGTTAACCAAAATGCTGGTAATCTTTCGGTAGATTTATAATACTCTGCTATTTCATCTGAAATTTGATATTCTTCTTTATTTAAAACTAAATTTTCTTTTATTTTTTCAATGCACTCTAATCTATTATTAGAATTTTTTATTATTTCCGCCATATTCTTCCAAAAAAACATTACTCTTTTGGATGTATCTACCATCAAAATATAATCTATCCCCTTTTTAACAAATTCTAAAGCGCTAAAACCTGAAATTCCTAGAAGTAGATTACCTAAACTTGGTGTTGTATAATATTGAGTCACAATATCTGTGTCCACATTATCGTTGGTAAAAGCAAATACCTTATCATTGGTAAACTTATCCGTTGGTACTTTTTGCTGAAGAGCTGCAATGCTTGAAGCAAAAGCACTAACTTGGGACTGCAATAGTTTTCTTGCCTCAAGATTGTTTGCCCTTACCGCAATTTCCAAAGCTGTTCCAGATGTGGCTCCCTTTGAATCAATATCTATTTTAAAAATATCCCTTCTCTGTAATAAAAATTCTAAAATAGGCTTTCCAATTGGTTTAAAAGCAGCCCTTCTGAATAATAAATTAAAGTCCCGACCATCCACTGCTTCTGTTAAGGATTGCCTATAATTAGGCAATGCAATCCCAGTAACTAGACTACGAAGTGTTTCTACTGAAGAATCGATTGATAAACTCATAAATAATGTTACTTTATTTTAATTAAATATAAATAATAACAAAAATAAAGAAAAAAAACAATTAAAAGTTAATTATGATTCATCTAATTCTATAGTCTCGGCCTTTTCCCGACTTTTTCTAGAAAGGGTAACTTTGCTTTCAAAAAGAATATAGTTTATTACTCCACCAAAAAAGATCATAGCTGAGCCTATATAAAATTGGCTTGCTGCTTCGAAATTAAAAAAACTTTTAGCTAAAATAAAGTGAAAAAAAGCAAAGGAAAAGTTATAGGGAGCAAGCTCAGCTGCCGAGCACATCTTATAGGCTTTAAAGGTTAAACTTTGGGCAAAAAGGGAAATTACAGCAACCATAAAAAATATTAAAAATTGCTTTAGATTAGGCAATTGAAAGCTATAGAGCATAAAAGGTAGCAAAAGTATGATATTAAACAAGTAAAAGAAAAATAAATAATCAAAAATATCTTCATAATCGGTAATTTTTTGCATTATTATCAAAGAAATTGCCCAAAAAATACTTGCAAAGGTAGAAAAAATAATTCCTGCATTCCAAATATCGGTAACATATGGGGAAAGGATAATCCAAACACCAAACATCCCAAAAATTAAAGCTCCCCACTGGATAAAACTGATTTTTTCCCCTAAAAAAATCCATGCAATCAATACAATAAATAAAGGAAAGCTATTAACAAGGATACCAACCTCGGCAAAAGAAGAATAAGAAAGGGCAAAAAAATAGGCTAAAGAATACAAAGTTCCTGTGATAGATCTTAAAAAAATAATTTTAACTCTTTTTGGTAGAAGTATTTGCCTTTTTCGGAAAAAAAAATAAGCTGAGAGCAACATTAATATAATAATATTTTGAAAACCTAACGATAGAGCTACAGGTAAATGATCTTGGCGTAAAAAATATAATATTAAAGAGCTTATACTAAAACAAAAATAGGCTCCTATTAAAAAAAAAGCTCCAAAAGATTGCATGATTTTTATCCTCTTCCTATCCTATATTACAACGAACTTAATTAATCAATATAGTACTAAATTGATCTTTTTTTATCCCACCTTGGATAATAAAATATCAAACTAAAGTGCTTGTTTTTAGCCTATTAAAATAAATAATTGAACTCCTA
>JBIKKN010000162.1:0-2868 GCA_044360335.1 Chlamydiia bacterium
AACAAAATAAAGAGTCTAAAAGCACTTTAGAAAGTTTTCAAGAGAACCTCTACCAGTACCCAATATTTTCTATACTACTTAAACCTTAGGGTTTAAAAAAAAACCTTGCAACAAACCCCACTTTTTTATCGTATACGATTATAAAAGTGGGTATAATATGCAAGTAAATGGACCTTTAGAGCCAAAAAAAAACGATAATGAAACTTCTCTAGATATAAGTGATTCTGAATTAGAGGAAAAAACGGAAGAATGTTTTATCTCAGCTCTTAAAACTCTTTTGGAAACACGCAAACAAAAATCTAGCAAATCTCTTAAAAACCGTATAACAGAAAAATTTACAAGCGCTGATATCGAAAAATCCTCAAATTTTTTAAGTTCTCTTTTTAATAAAAAATTTACCAGAGGTATGGACTTATTTAAAAATTCAGTACTTTCTATAAATGATAATACATATTTAATGAGCGAATTTTATCCTGCTAAAGCCCCAAGTATTTCTGTTATCAAAAATCCATTCTCTGCTAGATTATGGGTAAAAGCTCATACAGAAGAATTTAGAGAAATAGCACAAAAATTAATAAATAATATAGACCATATAAGACATGACGATTTTCTAACAGCGCTAGAAAATTCTGTAGAGGATTTTAATGAATATTTAGATAGTCAGCAGGATAAATCTTATGTAATAGTTATTCCTGGTGATTTTAAGAAAAGTGCCCTTTGGGTAACATCGCTAGCTGCAGATTTTTTAAAATATCCTCCATCAAAAATTATAATGAAAAATGATCCTAACTATGAAGAATTTATGGAAAAATCAAATTCGAAAAATGTTGTTTTATTTGATGATGCCTCTTACTCAGGGAATCAAATGGCCGGATACATTAATACTATCGGAGAGCTCTCTGCTGATTCAAAAGTTCATGTGATCATTCCCTTTATGACAAATTATGCAAATACATTTATTAAAGAAAATGTAACTAAGGTTGATTATAAAATTTCTTCCCATAAAATAATGAAAAGCTTTAGTGAAAGCTTAGATGATAAAGAAATTAAGCTACTTCAAGAAAAAGGGGCAGAGATATTTCACTCTGACGATATCTCCAATTTAACCCTTACCTACTTTGATCATAAAAAAGCAGATGACCTCTCCCTTGTACCGTCGGTCGACGATGGTTCTTTCTTATGTGAAGTTAAACAAAAACCTATCTTATTTGTAGGTAAAGTAATCTCCCCTTATAAGTCTTAATTTTTATATTCAAAAATGATTGCAAAAAACTGCCCGATTTTATCGTATACGATTATAAAAGCAGGTATAATATGCAAGTAAATGGACCTTTTGAGCCTAAAAAACATGAAAGTCCTGTATCTAAGGATTTAACTCTTTCTAAATTTGAGGAAAAAACACAAATCTCTTTTAACACAGCTTTTGAAAAGCTTAACGCACTTAAAAAAGATAATCCAAAAAAAACATTTTTGATTGGCCGGGTGATAAAAGGGGAAAATGCTGGGGAATTTGTTGTTTATCCTAAAGGGATAAAAGCTTTTTTTGCAGCCCTTTTTAAAAGGGTTGATTTTACCCCGCCCATTAAAAGCATACCTCATCCTCCTACAATACAATCTGCTAAAAGCATAACTAATACACCTACAATTGAACCTGTTAAAAGCGGTTTTGAAATATTTAAAACTTGTAGACTTAATACAACTAAAGGCGCTCGTTTTATGGGAGAATTTTATCCTGCAAAAGCACCAAACCCAACAGTTGGTGTTAATAATGAGCTTTCTAAAGCTTGGGTCAATGCTCATCCTCCTGAATTTAAAGGGGTAGCACAAAAATTAGTGGATAATATTAATTTCATAACTCATGAAAAATTTCTATCCCAGTTAAAAAAATCTGTAGAAAGTTTTAATAGCTATTTAGACAATCAAACTGATAAATCTTATATAATAGTTGTTCCTGGAAATTATCAAAAAAGCTCCCTTTGGGTAACATCCTTAGCTGCAGATTTTTTAAAATATCCACCGGCTAATATTGTTATGCTTGATGATCCTAATTTTAGAGAAATTATTGGGCGTAAAGAATATAAACATATTGCTATATTTGACGATGCTTCCTACTCTGCAAATCAAATGTCTAGTTATCTAGGACCAATTGCATTTTTAGGTAAAGGTAAGAGCCTTCATCCTATCATCCCATTTATGACAACTGTTGCAGAAAACATCTTATCAGGTGTATTAACTGAATCCAACGTTAAACACACCATTTCCCCTCATGAAATAATGCCTAGTTTTTCTGAAAAATTAACAGACGAAGAAATAAATTTACTTCGTATAAAAGGTCCTTTAGCTTTTAAACTAGAACCTGTAAGTGATGATAATCCAACTGGAGTGAATCACTTAACAGCGACTTTTTATAATCATAAAATGCCAGATTATTTATCCACAGTTCCATCAATAGGAGATGGCTCTTTTTTAGATGATGGCAAAAAAGATCCTATTGCATTTGTAGATAAGATAATCCCCCCTTATAAAACCGACCTTAGGTAAAAATAAGAAGGCATCTTTGCAAACACTGATACAGCTTAAATTTTTTTCTAGACAAATAGTTGTTGATACAATATATAGTATTTTTATATACACAAAATACTACATGTAGTATTTTAGTAAGAGGAAAACAATTTTTAAGGAGCCATATGAAGAGCAATAAAGATGTAATTACAAAAGAAAAAATAAATGCAAATGATGAAAAACTCCTTAAATCGATTAATAAATTAACCAAAGAAAATATGGTGAATACTAACACTTTAACTGTTGTAAAAAGAAAGGGAAGCATTGTTCCTTTTAATAGAGAAAGGATTGAAAATGCCCTAAAGG
>JBIKKN010000139.1:0-3234 GCA_044360335.1 Chlamydiia bacterium
ATAATTGAAAAAAAAGAATAATTTAATATTAATCCTAAAGATAATACCAAATAGAAAATCAAAAATGAGATCTCAAGTTCACCTAATAGAAAAAAAATAAGGATATAAATATATCCTGAAATTTCTATTAATGGCTCTATTGCTTCGCAAAAAAACCAATAGGGATAAACAAAAAGTCCAACAATTCCATAACGAATATTGAAAAACATCCTTTTATGAAAATAAAGAGATTCTAAAACAGCTAAATGCCAATTAGTTCTTTGCTTTGAAAGCAGCTTTACCTTATCTGGTACAAGAGTCCAAGCTACAACATCTGGAATATAAAAAATTCTATATGGGGTACCATCATTTCTCATAATTCTATGCAGTCGAATGATGATTTCAATATCTTCTCCGATAGAATCGGCAAAACCCCCAGCCTTTATTATTATTTTTTTCGGAAACAGAGAAAATGCACCTGCAATACAAAAATTACAATTGAAAAAATCCCAACCCAACCTTATAAGAAAACTTCTAAAATATTCAATTGATTGTAAAGAAGTTAAATAAGATTGCGGACAGTTTTTAGTATTTACTCTATTATATTCAATACTGCAGCCATTTTTAATTCGAATACTTGAACCTACACTAACTACATCAGGGGAAGAAAGAAGGGGTCTTATTAAGGCTTCAAAACCTGAATCTTCAATAAATGTATCACTATCTAATACAATAAAAAAATCTGTTTCCACTGCATTAACACCAGCATTTAATGTATCAAATTTTTTACCATGATCTTTGTCTAATAAGTATATTTGCTCATCTTTCTGTGCTCTAAATACTGTTTTAACTTTTTCTGTAGCGATCTGCTCATCATAAAATTTTGGTATCTCAATCATATTGAATTTTTCAACTATATTTTTTACTGAAGCGTCTATAGAGCCATCATTTACTACAATTATTTTTTTGTATGGATAAGATAAATTTAAGATGTTATTTATACTTTCTACAATATGTTCTTGATTATTATAACAAGGGATAATAATTGAAATCCATGGAAGTGTATTTGATTGTTGAATAAAAGATATATCTTCTTTTTTTAACTCTATATTTCTTTTATATACTTTAATAGAACCTAACACAGCAAGTATTGTGTTCCATAGGTTAAGAAGGCCAAAATACCAAAGATAAAAAGGTTGGGCTTTTACCAAAAAAGCAATCGCAGTATCTTTATCCAAACCTAAAAACATAATCAGTATACTCCGAAATTTTTTCTTCTTTTAATTTTCCTAATGCATGTAATGCGCGCGCTGCCTCTAAGATAACCTTTGGCTTGCGGTTATAGTGAAAGATTTCTTGTAATTTAACAATACCTTTATTTGTTGAAATCCAACCAAGCCCTTTAATTGCCTCGATCTGCACTTTCTGATTTTTATCAGATATAAGCTTAATTAGTATATCTTCGGCATCCTTTGTAGGATTATGATAAAAAAGTTTAATAGCAAGAAGTCTAATTTCTATATCTTTTGAAACAAGACCCTTTTTTAAAAAGGTAATTGGTAAACTTACAACAAGTGAGGCTAAAACCTTAACAGAGGCACCAAATAGTTTTGGATTTTTTGCACAAACAATAATTATATCAATTACTTTAGAAGTGCTATTTTGAAAAAAATCCTGAAAAAGATAATAACAGTAACCTGTAAACTTACTAATTCCCTCTAAAATAATCTCAATACCAACCTTACTTTCTAAATGAATTAAAGTTTTAGCTGCATATATACGTATCATAATATTTTTATCTTGAACCAATCTAATTAAGTAATCTTCAAATTCTTTATTATTCGCTAGCGCAAAACATCTAACTGCAAACATCCTTTTTTCCCAAAATAGACTGCCGGCTTGTTTTTCTGCATAAGGTAACAAATATTTTTCTAATAATTGATGTTTAATTTTATCCCACTCATCGTGAGAAAAATTTTTATCAAATATCTCTAGCTGCATTAATAAAGCTCGTTTACTTTTAATTGCCTTGGGAAAAAAAACTGTTTTTTTAGAAATTAGAGAGGTTAAATAATTAACAATTATCTCTACCTGCTTTTTATAAATTCTATCAAAAAAATAAAAAGAATATCGCTTGTATAGAAAAAGGAGCCATAAACCACAAAAGAAAATAAATTCACAAATAAAAAGCTGTATCAGTGGTCTATATTGATATTCATACATACCCTCACTCCATGAGTTTTAATGCTTTTTGCATAAACACTTCATGATTGAAGGGTTTGGTTACATAATCTACAGCTCCAAGATTTAAACCTTTAAGGATATCCTTATTTGTACTCAATTTACTCAAAATTAATACAGGGGGTATTTTACTATTTAGTTTTTCAAACTTTTCAAGAATTTGTAATCCATCCATATCAGGAAGCATTCTATCTAAGACTATTAGTGAAACATTAGTTAGATTTTCTTCTTCTAGCAAAAATTTCAATGCACTTTCTCCTGTTTCAAATGTTTTTACGATTTTTTCTTTTGCCTTAAACCAATAATTTAAAATTACTAAAAGACTTTGATCATCATCAACTATAATTACTAATTTACTCCTTATCATAAAATCCTTGTTTTATTTTTTCTAAAACAGCTTCTATGTCACAATTTTCTGCTAATTTATTTTCCCACTCTTTACAAATATCACTTACGCTAAAGTACCCATATAATCCTGCATTTCCCTTAAGTTTATGAAAAAAACTATGAAGATTTTTTTTCTTTTCTAAAAAACAAGTGATAAGATCTGCTAATTCTTCTAATTTTTTTGGAATCTGCTGTTTATATCTGATCATAAATTCATCTGGAATATCTTTCAAAATAACCCCCTGATTAAATTATAGATTTCATGATTTTGTATCTTTTTCACAAAAAGATTCTTATTCGATAATAATGAGCCCTCTGCAGTATGTTTACCCGTTCTTTGAACAATAGGATAGAAAAAACTAAAGAATAAATACTCTTTATCCCCAACAACAAATTTTACATCATTTGGTAAGATGTGTGTAAAACATATACGATAGAATAATTTTTTTTCTTCTTCTGGATAACTTTCTATAAGAAATAATTTATTATTTAAAATTTTAATAGATGAAAGTATTTCCCTTGCCCTAATAGCATCTTTTTTATCCTTAAAATAAATATGGGCATCATGAGTCATTAAAGCTTCAACCTTACTATGCTCTACACCAATTGCTTTTAAAAACTCACTTT
>JBIKKN010000141.1:0-3211 GCA_044360335.1 Chlamydiia bacterium
CCATAATCGTGTGATTCCCAATAATTTTAGTAACAGCATCTAAAACTTCTCCAATAGAGGGTTTATCTTTTACCATTTCATCTGTTATATGATGTATTGCAGTAGATTCAGCAGGGATTGGTCGTTTTGGGTCTATAAGGAAATAGAGAGATTCAATCTCCTTTTCAAGGGTAAACTTTACTATAGCAATTTCAATAATTGCATCATTTTCTACATCAAGTCCTGTTGTTTCACAGTCTAAACATACAAGAGTGTCTGTTTTAATAGATCCCATCTGAAAGTATTTCCTTTAAAGTTTTTATTAATATTTTTTTTCCTACGTAATCTTTTGTGGAATATAAAAGGGTTTTACACCCTTGTAAATACTCAGGAAGATCTTTTAGCTTTGCCTTTTCTTTTCCTTTTAATTTATCTGTTTTTGTAAAAACAACCAAAGGTTTTTTCCCCCTTGATTTAAGGTATGCTAATAATTCAATGTCGGCAGGAAAAGGATTGTGTCGACTGTCAATTAAAACTGTGAATAAAATTTTACTCATATTTTCTTCTACAAATTCCTCTATCCATTTGTTCCAGTTGCTTTGCTCTTGTTTACTTTTAGCTGCAAATCCATATCCTGGAAGATCTACTAAAAATAAATTATTATCAATAAGAAAGTAATTGATAAGGTCAGTTTTACCAGGAACAGTAGAAACAAATGCTAATTTTTCTGAAAATAGATGGTTTATTAAGGAGGATTTACCAACATTGGATCTTCCGGCAAAAACCAAAAGGGGAAAATCTTGTTTTGGGTAATCAGATGGCTTTGTTGCAGACAGTAGAAATCTACAAGTATTAAAAGAGTATTTGACCATTTATTTTAATCCTCCTTTTATTATCTTTATGAGAAAAGTCAAGAAAGATAGTGTTTTCTGGTAGGTAGCTTTTTATAAGCTCTGGCCATTCAATTATTGTTATATAATCACCTTCAAAGTACTCTTCAAAACCCAGCGAAAAAAAATCTTTATGACTTTTAAGTCTATACAAATCAAAATGGGCAACTTTTTCATCGTAAATAGAAAGGTAAGTGTAAGTAGGGCTTAAAACTTCTGAAGTGATGGATAGATATTTACAGAGCATCTTTGTAAATGTTGTTTTTCCACTGCCAACTTCTCCACAAAGAGCTATAATCATTCCAGGGAATAGTTTTTTTGAAAGATTAAAAGCTAAATTTTCCATCTCTAAAATATCACAAACAACTATTTGGGGGTTTGCAATACCCATAAAGATCTACCTGTTTTTAAGCCTCTTGCTCGCTATCTTCCTGCTCTTGTGTTTCAGACTCTTGCATCCATTTAGCAATATATTTGCTAAATTCTTCTCTTTTAGAAAGAGTTTCTACAAAAAGAGAAACTTTTGAATCAGCTAAATTGTTTTCTAAAAATTCTAAAAAGTCCTCATGTAATTGAAATCTATTTTGAGAAGTTACTTGTTTCATCGGAATAGCTTTAATATGATTTGCTATTAAATCTTGTATTACCCCTTTTTTATTGCTGAAAAGCTTTCCTGTTACGATGGAAGAAAAAACTGTTTTTGAAAGCTCATTTATTTGTGGTGTAATATAATTTTTAATTATTTCAGGGTCATCAGATATATAGAATTTTTTCACACGGATCCCATCTTTTCTCTCCGTGTTTTCTGGACAGGAAGAAACCCAATCATAAATTGCATCTTGCGGATTTGGATGGGTGTTATCTGCATAAACTTTCCCAGAATAAGGGCAAATATAAATTTTTTTGCTATCCTCGTTTACACTTTTTTTCCCAAGCTGAATTTTAATTACAGTTTCTCTATATAATTTACCTTCTTTTTCTAAAGTTTTTATAAGGTGATCTTCACTTAAATAAATTTTTTTTTCTTTAAGAAATACAGTAGGGCTTAATTTATTTTGCATCTCTAAATAGCAGAGATATGTAGTGATAAGGTCTACTCCTCGATTTTTTTTAATAAAATCAAGTATATTTTTGAAAATCTCTTCAGAGATGGCAAGTTTAGTCATAGGGATTCCTAATTAGTACTTTCTATTTTGGGGAAGATATTATAAGAAAAATATCTTTTATGCAAGGGCTTTTCTTCTCTGCCCATAATTTTCTTTACCTTTTCTAAGAATATCTGATAACTTAATCCCCTTATGGGTAAAATCAAACAAAAACTACCAATATTTATAGTTTTTTTTGCAACTACCCTAGCCATTATTCCTTTAGTACATTTTTTTAATACCGTTCATATGCCCCCTTTAGAAAATGTTAAAAAGTTTTCTATCATAAAAGATGTAAAATCTGTAAATATAGATGGATTTGGTCTGTTTAACAGTGGGGTTATTGCTCTTGAGGATGGATATTTATTTGTAACTCGAAGAACTGGAAAAAGTTTTTGGAAAAATCTCATAGAAAAAATTGTAAAAATAAATAAAAGTGAACTTTTAATTGGGGAATTAGATAAAAATTTTTCAAGTAAAGATATTACACGAACAGTTTTTAGTCCCAAGGATAGAAATTGGTTATATATGGACGCTCGCCTTATAAGGGTGGGAAGTGATATTTATATGATCTATTGTAAACAATATAAATACGGAAAAAAAAGGGCAGAGGCATCTTTATATCTATCAAAGTTAGAAAAGGTAAATCAAAGATGGCAAGTAGTAACTAATGTAAAATTAGAATACAAAGATTCCCCCCTATTTTATCAAAAGGGCCTTGTAACTAAAAATTTTGAAAAAAATTGGATGCCTTTTTCTTTAGATAAAAAATTATATTTTGTTTACTTAATGGAGCCAGATCATTTGATCCTAGATGCAGACTTAAATTCAGGAATATGCACAAAACTTGCATCTACTAAAAATAATTTTTTAAAGGATGTTGCCCCTTTGCGCGGGAGTACTCCTGCTGTGTTTGATGAGCAGTTAGGAGAATTTATAACTTTATACCACTTTGTTTTATATTCAAATTGTGGGTGGGGCTTTAAAAAAAAATATGGGGTATATTATATTGGTGGCTATACATTTTCTAAAAAGTCACCTTTTTTGATGAGTTCAAAAATGGATGGAATTTTAACAGGCAAAGGGTTTTATAAGAAAAAGAAAATTATCTTTCCCATGGCTTTAATTAGAGATGGGCAGGACTATTTAATGTTTTATGGAGAGGATGATAGGGTAAATAAAGTTGCAAGGATAAAT
>JBIKKN010000142.1:0-3198 GCA_044360335.1 Chlamydiia bacterium
TTAGATCACACACTTTCAACAATCAATCTACTTAAATAAAAATGCAATTTTTATACAAACTGAATCCCTTTATCAATATGCAAAAGCTTTGGACTTATATGGGGATTGTAAAAGTGAAAAAACTTTTTATATACAAGCAATTGATGTATTAAAAAAAATCCTACTTATAGATCCAAGTTTTAAAGATATTCATCATAAACTTGGACTTCTTTATGATCATTTAGGGGAACTTTTAGGGGAAAAAGATGTTTTAGATAAAGCTCTTATCCATTTCAAAATTGCAGAAAAATCCTCTCATGAAGATGCTTGTTTATTTGCAGATCATGCTCTTGCAAAAATACATTTAGCAGAAATTTCTCTTTCTTCTGAAGAAAGATATAACCTATATAAAGAGGCCGAATATAAATTAATGCAGTCTGCAAAACTTGGGTTTACAGACTCATACTATCATTTAGCTACTTTATATTCCCTCTCTTGTGAGTATGAAAAATCTATTCAATTTTTAAATAAATGTGTAAATTTTGATGCACTTCCCTCCCTTGATGATTTATTAGAGGATGAATGGCTTGAAAATTTACGACATACCGAGCTTTTTCACTCCTTTATTGAGCATTTAAAAAGCTATTAGCAGCTATAGACATTTAATAAAAAAAGCTCTACAATATTTTTTTTATAAAAATAATAAGGAAAAAATATGGATAAGCGCTCTTTTTTTTATTTCACTGTGATGATGAGTACATTTTTACTCCTTAACACGTTTGTATTTGACACTCCAAAAGAAAAATTAAAAACAGAAGATGTGAAAATCGATCATCTTCCAATAATAAATTTAAAAAATACTATTGGAGAGACTGTTTGTAAATCGATTTGCTTTGGGGATGTTTATATAACCTTATCGGAAAAAAGATTACCTAGCGCTTTATTATATGAATCCAGCACTGTTCACCTTATGGAGCAAAGCAAAGGTAATATTTACCTTTATTCTGATAAAATCTCCCCTATTTTAAATACATCTTTAGAGTTAAAGGAGCAGGAAGAATTTTTAATTCTAACAGATTTTTCAAAAGATACTCAAAAAATTATTACCGCTTGTTTAGCTGATGGTAAAATTAATTTTCTTTTTGACAGCCCTTTAGAAAGTGGTGTAGCTATAAAAATTTCTAAAAATAACGTAGAGTTTGCTGGGGTTTGGAATCAAGATACTAATAGTTTAACAACTACAGCAGATCTTAAAGATTGGGAAAAAATATTTTCTGCAAACAATTTTTCTGGGAGCAAAACGGAAGAGAAATATTACTGTTTAGAAAATGACTCTATACAAGTTATTTTCTCTAATAAAGGGGCTGCTATTTCAGAGTTAAACATGAGATTGAGAGATCAAGGTAATTTAGACTCCCCTATTTTACCTGTGAGTGTTGATAAGCAAATTGCAAAGCAATCTCCTAATAACAACTTATATCCTCTTCATAAAACTTTTATCGCAGATTCTAAAGAAAATTCTAGTTTTATGGAAAATAAAACTGGAGGGTATATGCCACTTTTTAGAAGAGATATTCTAAATAATAATGGAGAAATACTCTTTAAAGTAGACCCAAAATATTACGCTCTTGCCTTAACAAAGGCAGATAACAATTATATACCTACTTATTCAGTAACAAAGTTCACAAAAAACTATATAGAGTTTAAAGGTAAAATAGATGGCAAGGAGATCACAAGAAGGTACTCTTTAGCTGAAAATGCCCCATATTTAATAAATATGGAAAATTCAATAGTTGGTGATATTACCTCTTTAAGGATATCTTCAGGGATACCAGAAGTGGAAATTGACTCAGGAAGTCCTACATCTTCATTATTATATTATAACTATAATGGAAGAAAAATGAAGCTTGCGGATTTTAAACTACCTAAAGATATATTTACAAAAAATGATATAGACCCAAGCTGGACAGCAAACTGTAATAGTTTTTTTACTTCTATTTTACATCCAAGAAATAATAGCGCAAAAGGAATAACCTTGGAAAAAGTTATGGGCGAAAATACCCTTTCAAGATTAACTTTAGTAAATATAAATGGAAATTTTTATTCTAAAGAAAAATTTCCTGGCTATATAATTCAAACACCAATTAAATTTTCCTCTACTCCATCATCTTATTATTTTTACGGCGGTCCTTTAGATAAAAATGTATTAGCGAATGTAGATCAAGCTTTAACTGATAAAACAACAGGATCTAATCCAGAATTTGTAAAAGTAATCACTGTAAGGGGTTGGTTAACTTTTATCTCTGATCCTTTTGCAAGGTTTATGAATATTATCTTAAATTTTTTCGATAAAATCACGAACTCATGGGGAATTTCTATTATATTATTAACAGTTGTATTAAAATTAATACTATACCCATTTACAGCCAAAGCTTTTAAAGCTATGCAAAAAATGAAGAAAATTGCTCCAAAACAAAAAGAGATAGAAAGTAAGTATAAAAACGATCCAAAAAGACTACGTATAGAGCTTTCTATGTTATATAGAAATGAAGGTATAAATCCTCTTACTAGTTTTTTACCTATACTTTTACAACTTCCATTTTTTATTGGTATGTTAGATCTTATTAAAACTAAATTTGCTCTTCGTGGTGCTGTGTTTATCCCTGGTTGGATAAATGACTTAAGCGCCCCTGATGTATTATTTTCTTTTCCGGTAAATATTCCATTTATAGGGAATCAATTTCATTTACTTCCAGTAATTGGTGCTGTTTTTATGTATTTGGCTCAAAAATACACATCTAGTCTACAGGATAAAAAGAAAGTCCTTACCGATATGGAAAAGCAAATGCAGCTGATGATGGGACCTATTGCAAGTGTTTTATTTTTAGTATTTTTATATAATTCAGCCTCTGGTTTAAATATTTATTTTACTGTTTCCACAATTCTTGGAATAGCTCAACAATGGTATATGAATCACAAATTTGGAGAAAAGAACTTAAATATAACAGTAGTAAAAAATTAAAAGTAAAAAAAAACTTCTATTAAATAAAAAACCTTATTTACAGATAAATAGAAGTGATAGAAAATAAGAATGAATTAAAAAACTTTGGCGGATTTTTATTTGGAAGCGTGGGAAAAATTCATAGACTTTTTAGAAACAAAATACGGAAAGCTCACAACGGAAAAGTGGGCCCGTACTCTTAAAGTTGTTAGATTTGA
>JBIKKN010000143.1:0-3194 GCA_044360335.1 Chlamydiia bacterium
TTTGGATTAAGTTCATAAGAATAAGTCATAGCAGTACCATACTCTCCCCCCACAGCGAGCCCTTGAGCAATACGACAAATAAGAAATAAAATGGTAGAGAAAAACCCTAAAACCTTTACACTTGGAATAAAAGCAATTGCAAAGGTTGCAGTGGACATTAAGACCATAGAACCAAGTAACGAAATTTTTCTTCCATATAAATCAGCTATACAACCAAAAAAAAATGCCCCCAAAGGTCTAAATAAAAAGGCAATTGCATAGGCGGTGTAGGCAACAAGTAATTTAGTTGTATAGCTATTGTAGTAGATAAACTCTTTTACAATACAACTAGCAAGTAAACAGCTGATCATCATGTCAAGATGTTCAAAAGCTACACCCAAGTTCACAAGAAAAAATCCTTGCTTTTCACTGCTGATTTTCATATTGCCCCACTTTTAGTTGCTCTTGATTAAATAAGTTGGTGCAAAATCCCTTTACTTGGTCAGATTTACCCATCCATCTAGAAATATAAGCATTGGAAAAATTTTCAAAGTTTTTATCTTTATTAGATGGGTCTACTTCACTATCATTTAAAAGTTGCTCTACTGCTTTTGGAATAAGAGTAAGACAAATAGTGCCACCTAAACCAGCAAGAGGGGAGCTGTTGCCTGCTGAGTCTCCAATTAAAAAAACATTCCCTTTTGAAAAAATCTTCCGCTTTTTATTTCTAACACGCACTGGACGATCAACCGTAGCAATTGAAAAGGTAGGAGTTTGCTCCATAGATTCAAAGGAGAAAACTTTTTTTAAAACAGCTAAAAGCTTATTTTCAATAACATTTTTACTCAAAGAGTGCTTTGAAGTTACTGCAATATTGATTTGTTTAACCTTAGCATTGAAAATCACATTTGCTATACTTAATTTTTTTTGCAAAGTATCTACTATAGAAACAACAAAACTCTTTTCAACTGGATAATTGATATTTCCATAAATCCAATGTTCATCAGTGCACATATTTTTAACCACCTTTGTTTTTAGATTAAGAGATTTTGCAGTAGTTGAATGTGCTCCTTCTGCTACAAATAGCAGATCTGGCTTAAGTTTTATAGGATTTTGCAAATATCGATTTGCTATTATTTCTACTTTTAAACTACCTTTTACTTGCCCCAAAGATTGTACGCTTACTTTTACATTTCCAAATATTTGCACCCCATTTTCTAAAGCTTTACTTGCAAGAAATGCTTGTAAATCTTTAATCTTTGCACTGTAAACCCCATCTTCTTTAAAAAGGTTGTTAAAATTTTTGATTTCAAAAGGTTGGTTACTAAGCTTAAGGTTGCTAACATCTGAAAAAAAAAGCTCTTTTGCCCCATCTTTTCCAATATGTATAACTTTATGACTCTTTATTTTTGCTGCAACAGATTCTTCAAATTCCTTAAGTAAATGAAATCTTTTTAGAAAATGTTGAATTTCTATGTTAAAGTTAATGATATTTGAGCGAGAAAAAGCTTCTCTTTTTTCAGCAATAATTACTTTATAACCCTTTGCTAAAAGCTCAAAAGATATACAAAGACCTGCAATGCCCGCCCCACTAATTACTGCAAGTTTTATAAAAATTTTAAAACAAAGGCTACATCTTAAGGCCAATGTATTGATATCAAAATCAATCTTATCATGTAGTTTTTTTGCATTTTGATGATTTAAAAATATAGCAGATTCAATATTGTGCGTATTGATATTTTTGTTAGTTAATAATGAAAAACAAAATTGGACATAGTTTTTCTCATAGATTTGTATCATAATAAGTCTCTTGAATTTTTTTGGTTTAAGGGATACCAAACGCGCCAAATTAAAGCGGTGACGGCAAATAAAAATGTATTTTTATTTTTGCGTAAGGTGAGTTTTCAAATAAAAAGGAATTAGGGCTTAAAGCGCCACCAAAAGGGGAGGGAAAATCTAAAAAAAAGATCTTTTTTCATTTTACTTACTCTCCTTTAGATAACTTTCAATAAATTTTATAAGATCACTGCTTGCAATTTTTAAAGCGTTAGACCCGCGCGTAATTTGAGAAATACTCACATTCTTTTTATCAGAGATCTCTCTTTGGGAAAGCTTTGCCTCTAAAAGCTCTTCAATAATTTGCATACGACAAGCAAGGTGCTGTTTTTCTTCCATCGTGAAAAATAAATCAAATAAATCCGATAAACGGGAAGTGCTCTTTGTTTTTAAACAAAGCTCTAAAAACATCTTCCAATTTTTTTTATTCCGTATTTGCATTTTTACCTTTTCCTAGCCTTATAACGTAACGTTACAGCATTACACAAATAAAAGTCAAATCTTTTTGCATAAAGCTAGTTAATGCCCTTGCCACCCTCTTTTTATAATGCTACAACTTTACTAGTAGCTGGATCCAATCCATAGTTTGTGCAGCTTGATCTTGTATCTTGGGTATTTACAATTGCAACCTCTTTAAGTTTAGGTACAAGCACCTTTTCATGAACAGCTATTGTTTGCAATACTCCATTTGTATCTGTAAAGTGGTGATGGCGAGTGACATCTTTTGGTTTGTATACTACCTCTAAGCCCTTTTCAACACTTGTAATTGTTCTATTAAAAGTATAGCTTACACCATTTACATTTAAACTTGCCCCAGCTTCTTTAAGAAAGTCATAAACTCTTTGCATGTTACCTTTTTTAGCAACTTGCATAATAGGAGGAGCTTTAAAAACAGTAAACTCATATGCATAATTTTTATATAAGCCAACAGTGTCAGATGTAAAAGAAGGGTATAATGTACTTCTATCATAATAATCTAAATCTAATTGAGCACCTTTACCGATCATTAACATTGCTCTTTGACTATTGTTTTCTGCAATTGCAATACAAAGTTTTTTGTAAAGAGCAACGCTATCATTATAGTTAATGAAATCACGCATTCTTAACGTGCATCCTGGAAGTATAGCTTTTTGTGCAACAGATCTAAATATGGTGAATTTTTCAATCTTATCAATTTTTTCATTCGAAGTCAGAGTTTGAACTAGTGTTGTATAACTTTTTTTATCCACACTATGGGTTTTTCCATCAAAATTTACGCGCATTGAATAACAAAAAAGCCTAGCAAAAAACTGGGTAATAAAATTGTTATAAGAATTAACGCTACCGATGTAGTTAGCATCTGCTGCTATATGAACTTTTCCATCACTAACTGTTGTATA
>JBIKKN010000182.1:0-2602 GCA_044360335.1 Chlamydiia bacterium
CGATTGCCCCTTCAATTACCAAATTACACAATTTTACCATCCAATTATTACAGGTGGCTCTGTTACTTGTGATGTAGATGGCAAGGAAATGACTTTTACTATCCATCATACCCATTTAGAAAACGACTCAGGTAAACTTGTGCATTTTTCAGAGTTTACTGGAGTGGACTTTAATAGATCAGGTGCCCCTTTGATAGAAATTGTTTCTGACCCTTGCATGCACTCACCAAAACAAGCAGCAGCTTATGCATCAGCTATTCATTCGATACTTGAGTATATTGAAAGCTCTGATTGTAATATGCAAGAAGGTCACCTTCGGATGGATGCAAATATTTCTGTAAGGATAAAAGGAGAAAAAGGGTTAAGGGCAAAAGCTGAAATTAAAAATATGAATTCTTTTGCAAATATGGAGCTTGCTATTGAGTCAGAAATTTTAAGACAGATTGCTTTTTACAAAGACAATCCAGATAAATCTATAAAAACTGGAACTTATAGATTCGACTTAGAAAAGCAAAAAACAATTCTTATGAGAGCTAAAGAGTCTGCAGAAGACTATAGGTATTTTCCAGAACCCGATCTTCCGCCCCTTGTTTTAGAAAAAGCATTTATTAATCAGATAAAAGACTCTTTACCAGAGCTTCCAGCTGTTAAAAAACATAGGTTTATAAAAACATTAGGTTTAAGTGAGTATTTTACAGATCTACTTATTGCAGATAAAGCATTATGTGATTTTTTTGAGTCAGGACTTCAAAGTGCAAAAAATCCAAAAACTTATTGCAATTGGGTGGTTGTGGAATTTACAGCAAGAGCAAATCAAATAAATAAACACATCAAAGATTTAGGAATATCTTCTACAAACATTGCATTTTTAGTAAATTTAATAGAGGAAGGGAAAATTACAGGTAAGATGGCAAAAGAGATTGCAGACCTTATGATACAATTTCCAGAAAAAAGACCCAAAGATATAGCAGAAAGTAATAGTCGATTTAAGCCAATGAGCGATACAGCGGCGCTTTTGGAAATTATTGATAAAGTAGTTAAAGAAAATCCTGAGTCTATTTTAGATTTTAAAAATGGCAAAGATAAAGCATTCCAATACCTTGTTGGTGAGGTTATGAAAAAAACAAAAGGAACTGCATCTCCTCCCCTAGTAAAGGACCTTATTATAAAAAAAATTAGCTAATTTTCTTCAAGTGGATGAAATTTAAGAAAGGATTCTTTTAGTTTCTTTTTAGAAATATGCGTATACCTTTCTGTTGTTGCTATGCTACTGTGACCTAAAAGTTCTTGAATAATACGAAGATCTGCCCCCCTTTCTAGCATATGAGTTGCATAGCTATGTCTTAGCGTGTGTGGGGAAACATTTTTCTCTATCCCTTTTAGTTTTGCCATATTTTTTACAAATGCCCAAATCTCTTGCCTTGAAACTCTTTTTCCTTTGCTATTTACAAACAAAGGGTCTTGTTTTTGTCTATGTCTTCTTTCAAGGTTTAAATAATTTAAAATCCTATTTTTTGTTTTATCTGCGATAGGAACAATACGTTCTTTGCCCCCTTTTCCTTTAACAAATAAGGTATCTTTTCCCATATCAAAGCAGTTTAAACTACAAACTTCTGAAACCCTAAGGCCACATGCGTAGATTAGCTCTAAAATCACCTGATCTAAAGATTCCCCTTCCCCTTCTAAAAGGGAGGAAACTTCCTCCTCAGTGAGCACTTCTGGAAGGAGATAAAAACATTTTGGTGTTTCAAGAAATAGCTTTTTATGGGTATAATTTTCTTCTTTTAAGGATAGATATTTTTGATAGATACGCAAAGAGATTACCATTCGAGTGATTGAGCTTGATGCATACCCTTTATGTCTTAAAATTTTCAAAAAAAGTAAAAAAGAGTCTTCTGTTACCTCTTTTACTGAGCTTTTTGTATAAAGCTCAAACAATTTTAAATCCTGAATATAAGCTTTTGACGAGAGGTTTGAGAGCCCTTTTTCTACTACAAGGTAAAGAGCAAACAATTCAAATTGTTTCATATCTTTTAAAGTAGCACACTTTAAAGGATATGTCTAGCTAGAACATTTTGCTGCTTATTCTGCATTTAGTTTATCGAAAATTTCCATTGCAAGTTCCAGTGCTTCTTCCCTTTCTTTAGCTTCTTTTTCCGCTTTAGCTTCTTCTTTTGCTTTAGCTTCATTTGCTTTAACTACGATAATACTTATTAAAGGGATAGCTACAAGTATAACTCCTACAACCCCTGCTGCTATTGCTAAAGCTAACGTCGGAGCAAAAACTACAGAGAGCACTAAAGAAACAACTGCTAAAACTACCATGATTGACTTAATAACAAGCTCAGTATTGCTCATGCTCTTTGCTTTTTTTAATGCGCCTACCATACTCAAAGTATCACTTGCTGCAGACCCTAAACTTCCAATAAGCCCGACGATTGCAGCGGCCAAAGCCCCAGCTCCTGCAGTAAAAACAGCGCCAAGAACAGCCCCTACAAGTAATACAAGCAATGTTGTCAATGCAAGAGCATTTTCCGCTTGAGATTTTTCGATCTCTTTTATAAGGTCTATTTTTCCAACTCTTGAAACCTCGCTATAATCT
>JBIKKN010000007.1:0-11535 GCA_044360335.1 Chlamydiia bacterium
AATTTTTAAAAGATTAGCATTTTTATCCATATATGCAGGGGTGGAGTAGATATTATTTTCTTTATCAAAAATAAACTCTTCAGATGTTGTTTTTTGAGCAAGGTGCCCTAATTTTTTTAAAATCTCATAAAATTTATCTGACTCCCCAAGGGTAATCATAAGTTTTTTATTTTCTAAGCTTTTAGCAATAACAGATGGGGCTATACAAATCCCTACTATAATTTTCTTTTGAAGATAAAATTTTTGTATTATCGAGGTAAGTTTTAAGTCAACCACCCCATTTTCCCCTTTCTCCCCTATATCACTAAAAGAGCTAACCATTCCATAACCACCAGGGAGCCACAAAATATCAAAGTCTTCTACTTTTAAACTCTTTATATCTTCTATTTTTCCATGGGTAATTCTAGCTGATTCTTCCATCATATTTCTTTGATCAGAAGTCTCTTTGTTTGTAATTGCTGAAACTACCTTTTTTTGCCCTCTATCGGCAGAAAATGCCTGCCAGGGAAAGCCCCCCTTTTCTATTGCAAGCATCGAGCAAATTGTTTCTCCAATTTCTGAACCATCCAAGCCACCACATCCAGATAATATTATTGCTACTTTCTTAAGCATTGTACATACCCCTTTGTCCATCCCCATGGAAATTCTACATCTATTTTTTTTATCACTTTAAACCTTGAGTCATAATCATTAATTGGATAGCTAATAGTTATAACTTTTGTATCTTTAGAAATTTTTTGAGCAAAAGCTACGATTTCTTTTTCTGCCATCATTGTACCATATAAATAAATTAGATCTAGGCAAGATAGATCTTTTTCTAAAAAATCTCCAAGGATAAAATTTACCTTTGGAAAAAGCTTTTCCCCTTTATTGACAAAAACAGACATTTGCTCAAAGGCAAAAACCTTACACTGATATTTTTTTTGTATAAAATAACAAGCTCTCCCCCTTCCTGCTCCTAAATCAGCAAAATATTGATATTTTTGTATTCCTCCGGCCGCATCCACCAGCAAAGCAAGAGTTTTTAAAGGGGTTTCTCCATATTGATAAGGGTTTTTAATCCCCTTTTTCTCCAAATGCTTTCTTACTAAACGATAAGGATTAATAAAAAAATAAGACAAAGACAATTTTATATCTGCCTTTATCATAAAAGGATAATTACGGTAATCTTCCATAAAACCTATTCGATAATTGTAAGATTTCACATCATAACAAAAGGTCGAATTATTTACCAATTTACTGCCGATCCTGGTGGAATAGGCAAAAATGTAGAAATATCTAATTTTTCCTTTTGCATTTCCTGATATAAATCATAAGGGGGAGCACAAAGAAGTTCTTCAGAAAGGCAAAACGTCCCCCAATGCATTCCAACACTTAATTTTGCTTTTATGTCCTGATGGATACAAACAGCGCCAAAAGGACTCAAATGCACTGTCTCCATAAATTTTTTAGGGACATATGTTCCAATTGGGCAAATAGATAAATCAATTTGCCTAAATCTTGAGCCTATTTGTTTAAAATCATGCCGGTTATAAGCAGTATCACCAGCAAAATAAAAGCATTTACTAGTTTGCCTATCACTTATTTTTACGATAAAGCCCGCCCATAAAGATTTGTTTGCATCAAAAATTCCTCTACCTGAATGATGTTGAGCAGGAGTTGCAGTAATTTCTATAATAGGTGCATTTTTATTTTCACAAAAACTTACCTGTTGCCACCAATCAAGCTCTACAACCCTTTCTATTCCCCTTTTAATAAACCAATTTTTTAAACCCATAGGTACAATAAATGTAACTTTAGGAAATTTTTGATAGATTCTTCTAACAGATGGTAAATCTAAGTGATCATAATGATTATGACTAATTAGCACAAAATCAACATTTTTAATATCTTCGATTTCTATATGGGGGTTATGTTTTCTAGATGGCCCCATAAAAGATAACGGTGAGCACCTTTTACTCCATATTGGATCTGTTAAAATAGTGCACCCTAAACTTTCTATAAGGTAGGTACAATGACCGATAAATGTAGCTTTATCTGCTTTAGAATCACTTACTTTTGGTATTGGATAGGTAAAATCCCCTGGAATCTGTTTTGTTTTAGTTTTGTCTTTATAAAACCCTAAAAACCAAGCAGCAAAATGAAAAGGTGAACGTTTGATACCTTTAATATGTGGATTTTTATATCTTTTGTTTAGCCCCATAGCTACAGAAAATATAAAATATCTCTTTTTTTAAAGACTTTTTAAAAAAAACTTTTTTTTGTTTGCTCAAGCTCTAATGTCAATGTCTTATAAAAACCATTTTTACCTTGATCATCAAATTGCATAGGTCCTGGGGACGTATAATGATCCTCTATTTGCCATTTATCTCTATATTTTGCAAATTCCTTAAAAGGCCTTCCCTTAAGATCTACAAGAGCTTTAGCAATAACTTGCTTTTTTACACCATTTCGCATTTCTTCTTTGATCATTGATTTAATAGGAACTGCAAGGCCTGACCATTCCCCTAATGGAAGATTTAGCCCTTTTACCGAAGCTATAAACCCTGTTTTTCTATCTCTAACTAATAAAGCGGCTATTAATCCAAGATTATAGCAATACGTTGCATCAAAATTTGAAGGAGGAGCACACCTTCCATCGTACCCATAAAAAATTGGTACAGGTTTAAATTTAACAGATTCAACCTCTTTAACTTTATTCTCTACCATTAAGGCTAAAAGCTCATCTGTTGCAACATGTGATAGCTGCATATTTCCATGGGGGTCTAAATCTTTAGTGAGCTGATTTTGAATCGATCTAGGTAGAGAGTTAAATAGCTCTTTTACCTCCTCACTAAAATCATTTATCCCTTTGCCCTCTCTTTTTACCCGTCCCCACTCCTCTATCATTTTCTTTAAATCAGAGCAGCTTTCAATTAAACCCTCTGGAATTAATACTACCCCATAGTTTTTATCAAGTTTTGCCCTTTGCAAAACAGTTTTGACACAAATATCTACAATCTCTTTAAAGGTTATCCCCTTTTTTTCTATTTCTTCACTAATAAAAGCAAGGTTTGGTTTTGTTTGAAGAGCGCATTCAAGAGTTACATGGGAGGCAGATCTTCCCATAAGTTTTACAAAAAACCAATATTTTTTTGAAGAGAGGGCATCTTTTGCTAAATTTCCTATCATTGAACTATAGGTTTTTGTTGCAGTATCAAAACCAAAAGATGCCTCTATTGCGGAATTTTTTAAATCCCCATCAATTGTTTTAGGGATTCCGACAACTGTGCATCTTGCCTTTTCCTGCTCAAAAAATTCAGACAAATGGTAAGCATTTGTATTAGTATCGTCCCCCCCAATAAACACTAACCCTTGCAAACGGTTATCTTTTACTACTTGTAAAGCTTTTTCCATTTGCTCGGTAGATTCAATTTTTGTTCTGCCTGTGCCGGTAAGGGTAAACCCCCCTTGGTTTTTTATTTCACTTATATGATTTTCTTCAATCTCGATAAATTTACCTTTAAGCAAACCATCAGCCCCATCTAAAAACCCAATCAATTTACTCTCACTATGGATATGTTTAAGCCCTTTATAAAGGCCCCATATAACATTTAATCCCCCAGATGCAGGACCTCCTGAAAACATAACCCCTACCCTTAAAGGTGGACTGTGCTGAGTTTGGTGAGCTAATAATTTTATATGATCTTTTTCCTCTTTCCAATAAGCGTTTTCAAGCTCTTTTAACAAAGGTAAAACTTCAACCTCATAATCCAAGCGTTTTATTTCAAATGGAGATTTTAATGGATACTTACTCAATCTTTCCTTTTTAAAGTTGATTAACAGAAATTAAGATGTTAACTATCCACTAAATTATTGACAAGGCATTTTACCCCCGAGCATCTATATGGGATAAAATATCATAAATCATCTTTGCAATGATTATTTCCCCTGCTTTTGTATCTTCTTTTGGAACAAACCCACAAATATCAATACCTATAACATTTTTTTCTTTTATTACAGCTCGAAGTAGTTTTTCTATATGTTTATAAGTTATTCCACTCACATCAGGGTCTTGAGAATTTATTAAATTAGGGTCAAAAACACTCATATCAATAGTTATATACACATCCTCTTTTAATTCGATAAGCACATCTTCAAGCCAATATTTATCCTCTAAAATATCTTCGGCAAAAAAGATTTTATCTGCGTCAAATTTATGCTTTTCACAATTTCCCATAGAAGAAACTCCAAAATGTAAAACATTTTCAAAACACACCTTTGCATGATGCATTTTAGTCATTCTATGATTTCTTGTTCCACCCATTGTCTCTCTTAAAGATAAATGAGCATCTAAACTAAGTATTGTTACATCTTTTTTAATTTTACTTAATCCATAAAAAACACCAATAGATCCTGAGCCATCTGCAAATAAATTTACTGGAATTTTTCCTTCACTTATCTGGATTGTAACTGTTTTATTTACTATTTCGATTAAATTTTCTTCACTTACTGCAATAGTTGGCTCCAAAGTAAAAAAGCCTGAAAGATAACATTTGCTATCTGTTGGTATGTTGTATTTTTCTATAAAATGGGAAGCTTTTAAAATTGCAGATGGACCTTTTAAAGCACCTTTAATAAATGCATCCTCCCTTTCAAATAAAAATGGATTGAACACATATTTTGCAGCTTTATAGTCACAGCGAAATTCCATAAACCTTGGATGAAAAAGATTTTCTAATTCGCTATTTTTGATAATATTATTCATATAATTAACCTTTATTATTATTAGACATAGTATAAATTATAATTTAACAATATATAATTAAATTGTAAAGATTTTTTTAAAAAAAATATTTTATATCCTATTTCTTTTATTGTTATTTTTCGAATAAACCATTATAATGACTAGATATGAGTACACAAACAATCTTTATAACTGGGGGAGTTTTATCCTCCCTAGGTAAGGGCGTAACTGCCGCATCCCTTGGTTTTTTATTAGAAAAAATGGGATTAAAAATAGCTTTAATAAAACTTGATCCTTATTTAAACATTGATCCAGGTACAATGAATCCATTTGAACATGGAGAAGTTTATGTAACCGATGATGGATCAGAAACTGATCTTGATCTTGGCCATTATTACAGATTTACTAATTCCCCCCTTTCAAAAATTTCTAATGCTACTTCTGGACAAATATATAACGAAGTAATACAAAATGAACGAAAAGGAAAATATTTAGGAAGGGATGTACAAGTTGTTCCTCATATTACCGATGCTATTAAAAATAGAATAAAGGAATGCATAAAGCAAGAACCTTTAATAGATATTGTTTTAGTAGAGCTTGGAGGAACAGTTGGAGATATTGAATCTAGCCCATTTTTAGAAGCTGCAAAACAATATTTTGCTGAAAATCGTCATTGCACTTTTTTTATTCACCTTACTTATTTACCATACTTACACACTTCCAAAGAAATAAAAACAAAACCAACGCAGCACTCTGTTCAAGAGTTACAAAGATCTGGGATCTTCCCTGATATGATTTTATGTAGAACATCTAAACCTATGAATGCATCTCATAAAAAAAAGATCGCTTTAAACTGCAGCATAGAAGAAAAATGTGTACTTGAAGTAAGGGATATAGAAGGGACAATTTATAAAGCTCCCCTTTATCTATATGAAGAAGGGATATTAGATATTCTTGCTGAAAAACTCTGTTTGAAGAAAACAATTCCAAACTTAGAGCCTTGGAAACAAATGATTCAGAGGATGGAAAATCCAGATGGGGAAGTTAAAATAGCTGTTGTTGGAAAGTATATAGAATTTGATGATGCTTATAAATGTATTTATGAATCTATTTTTCATAGCGCAAGCTTTCAGAATAAAAAGGTCAAGATTATAAAAGTTGATGCGGAAAATATTGAACAAATCGAGTCGTTATTAAGTGATGCCGACGGAGTTTTAGTTCCAGGTGGATTTGGCTATAGAGGAGTAGAAGGAAAAATAAAAGCTTGTAGCTATTGCATGAAAAACAAAATCCCCTATTTTGGAATTTGCCTTGGGATGCAAACTCTTTGTATTTGTTTTGCAAGAGATGTTCTTGGTTTAAAAGATGCAAATTCTACCGAATTTGATAAAGATACAAAAAACCCTATAATATCTTTGTTATCAGAGCAAAAAAATGTAACTGACCTTGGGGGAACTATGCGACTTGGTGGCTATGTTTGTAGTATAAAAACAGATAGCAAGGCATTTAAAGCATATGAAAAAGTTGCCGTCAAAGAAAGGCACAGACATCGTTATGAATTCAATAGCGCCTACAGACACGAATTTGAAGCACATGGCTGTATTATCTCTGGAGAGCATCCTATTTATAACCTTGTGGAAATTGTAGAAATAAAAGATCATCCATGGATGGTGGGAGTTCAATTTCATCCTGAGTTTATTTCTAAACCCAATGACCCCCACCCGTTATTTAATGCTTTTGTGGAAGCATCTATCTTAAAATCTTTATCCTTAGCTTCATTTGTATGAATATAAAAGATGAATGTATAATTGGGATAGATTTTGGTTTAAAAAGAATTGGTCTTGCAATATGTAGCAAAGGGGTAACTTTTGCTTTACAAACAAAACCAATCGAAGCAAAAAAATCCGACAGCCAAACAATAGATGCTATCTTAGAAAGTTTTCCAGAAAAAATCGATCGATTTATTTTAGGTCTCCCCTTCTATTTAGACGGTAAGGAAAGTCTTATGACTTTAAGAGTTAAAGAATTTGGCAAAATATTAGAGCAGCAAACAAAAAAGCCCGTTCATTATATAGATGAAACTTTAACATCAGAGGAGTCTGAAACACTTTTAAAGGATATGGGATTATCAAGAAAAGAGCGAATACCCCATAAAGATTCATTATCTGCATACCTTATCCTCAACGACTTCCTTCTAGAAAAAAGCTCATTGAATTAATACTTTGGTACTGTTATAAAAAATACTAGAGCCGTATTAAACCTCTTTATAACATTATGAAATCAAAAGATCAAAACATTATACTCCCTTCAAATTTGTTTACAGATACTCGTGCAGAAAAAAGCGCAAATCCCTGCATTTTAGTTATTTTTGGGGCTTCAGGAGATCTTACTGGTAAAAAGTTAATCCCAGCTTTATACAACTTAATGGGTGATTTGCTTTTGCCATCTAATTTTATATGTGTGGGTTTTGCAAGAAGAGAAAAATCTCATGAAGAGTTTAGAGCCCAAATGTCTTTGCAAATTAAAGCTCACTCAAGGTCAAAAGTAGAAGATAAAGAGCTTGAAGCCTTCACTGAAAAGCTTTTTTATTTTAAGTCAGACTTTGATTCTGATGAAGGATACCAAAGATTAAATACATTTCTTGGGGAGCTTGATAGAAAATATGGCACAATGGGAAATAGAATCTATTATTTATCTGTTCAGCCCTCCTATTTTAGTGCTATTACCGACAAATTAAAAAGCAATAATCTTATATATGATAATGACGATCCAAAAAATCGATTTTCAAGAGTTATTATTGAAAAGCCATTTGGCCATGATTTAGCATCTGCTAAAAATCTTCAACAAGAAATTACTAAAAATCTATCAGAAAATCAAATATACCGTATTGACCATTACCTTGGAAAAGAGACGGTACAAAATCTTTTGGTCTTTAGGTTCAGTAATGCTATTTTTGAAGGTCTTTGGAACAATCGTTATGTAGATAATATTCAAATAACTGTTGCAGAAAGCATAGGAATTGAAGCAAGGGGGGAATTTTATGAATCTGCAGGGCTTGTTAGAGATATTATTCAAAACCACCTTTTACAGGTTTTATCCCTTGTTACAATGGAACCTCCCACCTCTTTAGAGGCAAATAGCATTCGGGATGAAAAGGTAAAAGTTATTAGTGCAATACGGGGATATAAAAAAGAGGAAATAGAAAAATATACCGTAAGGGGTCAGTATAAAAAAGGTTTTATTGATGGGGAAGATGTCAAAGGTTATAGAGAAGAGGAAAATGTAAACAAAAACTCTAATGTAGAAACTTTTGCTGCAATGCGTCTATTTGTTGATAACTGGCGATGGGCAGGGGTTCCTATTTATATTAGAGCTGGAAAAAGACTACCTAAAAGGTCTACAGAAGTATGTGTGACGTTTAAAAGATCACCAAATATCTTATTTAATAAAAACGAAAACTTTAACACTCCCAACTGTTTTATTTTTCGTATCCAACCAAATGAAGGGATAAGCATTCGCTTCAACAGTAAAGTGCCAGCTGCAGTTAACATGATCCAACCTGTTACTATGGATTTTCAATATGAAAAGTTTTTTGGCAAAGGAGTTCCAGAGGCATATGAAAGGTTAATTCACGACTGTATTATGGGAGATAGCACCCTTTTTGCACGTGTGGATGAATCTTTAAAATCTTGGGAATTTATCTCCCCTATTTTAGAAAACTGGAAGGGCAAACAACTAGAAGAAAAAGATTTTTACCAAGCAGGAACATGGGGTCCAAATTTTTCTGAACTTTTATTAAAAGGGGAAATGCGATCATGGAAAATGGTATAAAAAAAATACACCCAGCACAGATTGAATCCACTCTTGCCTCTTTATTCGAGCAGGAAAAAAAATCCAATTCTATCAAAGCCTCCCTTTTTAATTTAATAATCTATACTCAGGCAAACGGGAGGGAGTCGTATTTAAAAGGGCTATCTAAATCCCTAATTAAAAAGTTCCCCTGCCGAATTATTTTTATACGAGAATGTGATAGTAGCCAAGATTTTTTAAATACTTGGGTTTCTGCTTTAAAACCTGAAGGTAATGACGATGGTTTTTTTTGCGAACTTATCGAATTTGAAATAAGTAAAAGTTATAAACAAAGGGTTAGCTTCCTTGTAACTCCACATGTAATAGCAGATTTACCTGTATACCTTCTTTTTGCCAAAGACCCCTCATTAGGGGATACTCCTACAACTTTAAATTTAGATAAACTTGCCTCAAGGATAATTTTTGATTCTGAGTGTGTAGAATATATGAACAATTTTGCATGCTATATTAAATCATTACATTATGAAGAAAAAGGGATTGGAGATTTAAATTGGGCAAGATTTTCTTCCTGGAGAAAGCTATTTTTAAAATATTACTCCAGCAGAGAAAAACTAATAACCCTTGCAACAGCGTCTAATATCACTATTTGCTACAACTCCCATGAAACTGAATCTTTCCACCATAATAAAATTCAAGCAACTTATATGCAGGGTTTTTTAGCTACAAAGATGGAATGGGAATTTGAAAGTGTTTTTTGTGATAAAAACATCTTTACTGTGGATTATAAATCAAAATTTGGCATTCATAAAATCCATTTAAAAGGATCAAAGCCTTTAAAAACTCTCCCCCCAGGAAGAATTACCTCTGTTGTTATTGAAAATAAAACAGAAAAAACATCTTTTATTAGAGAAGAAGAATCATTAAATTTAGTAAAAATAAGCCACAGCACAAAAGATAAATGTGAGATGCCTTTACTTTATCCTATAGAAAAAGAAACAAGTGGAAACTCCCTTACAAGGGAGATATATTATAGAGAAACTAGTAAGGATTTTTTATCTGTAATAGAGCTTATCTCCACATGGAAAAAAGGAATTATTTGTAGATGATTAAATCTTTTGATAAAGATCGAAATATTGTTATTTGTGATGATATTGTAGAATTTTCATGCGACTACTTTTTAGATATAGCAAAAGAATCTATCGAAAAAAATGGGGCATTTTTTGTTGCTTTATCTGGAGGATCAACCCCAAAAAAGCTTTATAATAGATTAAAACAACATAAAAACTCTATAGACTGGACAAAAGTTTACCTATTTTTTAGCGATGAAAGGAGCGTTTCTTCTACTAATATCGATAGCAATTATTTTATGGCAATGGAAAGTGGTTTTAAAGATCTACCTATTCCTCAAAAACAAATATTTAGAATGCATGCTGAAGATAATATTGAAGAAAATGCAAAGGCATATCAAGCCTCTATTTCTAAATTTATAAAGGATCAAAGCTTTGATTTAATCCTCCTTGGAATGGGAGAAGATGGCCACACTGCATCGTTATTTCCTAACACTAAAGGGCTAAAAGAAAATAAAGCCCTTGTTATAAACAATTTTGTTCCTGCTTTAAATACAAATCGTATGACATTTACCTATCCCCTTATAGAAAAAGCAAAGCATATTGTTTTTCTTGTTTCTGGGTTATCAAAAGCTCCAATGGTTGAAAAAGTACTTAAAGATAGGGGGGAAAATTTTCCAGCAGCAAAAGTTACCTCTAATAATAACAAAGTCTTATGGCTATTGGATAAAGACGCATCTTCTAAATTATTTCCTAACTCTTTTAACTAATATAGTTCCTGTTTTCTCGTCTTGAACTTTACCAGCAATTAATTCTTCTACTTTATGAACCTCAACTAATCTAGGTCTATTTTCTGTATATTTCTCATCAATTGCTTTAAAAACTCACCTTACGCAAAAATAAAAATATTTGGGCTGTAGCGAAAACTCTCGCGGTTAAACCATTATAAAATAGCCATATCTATTTGATATTGCTATTTTATAATGGTTTAACCCCGAGGTTTTGGCCCTGCCGAAATCTTCTTATTTTTGCGTAAGGTGAGTTAAAAACTAACTCAGATATATTATAATAATCAAACAATCTAGCAGCATCTTCCTCTTCTTTGCAAGAAACAGAAGATTCATATTCTATTTTGTCATCGGTAAGATCTGATTCATTCACTGTAATTTTTACTAATTCCTTTTTCATAGTGGTTTGATTCCACATTATAAGCTCAAATTCATTTGAACTTGAATCGGCGTTAAAGTTAAATAATTTAAAAATAGGATATTGAGTATTTATCATATGTTTTTTCTTTTTAAGATTAAAAGATTGCATATATAAGTCTTCTGTAGCTTCATTTATCCCATTTTCTTTTAGTGCTTGTAATGGAACACGCACAAGAATTCCACCCCTGGCTTTTAGATTTGTTCCTTCCACTATTGCTTTACCAAATAATTCTAACAATTGAGTTTTTCTTTGTATTTGTTTCGGAAAAAATGTTTTAATACATGTCTGACAAAATTGATTAGTAAATGAACCCAATAAAATCCCATTGCTTGGATTTTTAAAAAGTGGTTGAGTTTTAATTTTAACCCTATTGGTCAGAACATGAACACCCCCGTTAGTGTCTCCTTCATAAATATGCTCTAAATTATAAATTTTAATGCTTGAGCCAAACAATATATTTTTAGCCCAATCTGCTATTTTTAAATTTGCTTGATAAGCAAACATATGCTCGGTTCCTGGACTAGGCGGATTTTCTTCGTGTTTAGGAGTTGAACTTTTACCAATCATATATAAAATTAGCTCTGCTATTTTATGGTATAATTCCTGATTATTTTCCTTTATTAATTTTAATTGCTTTATGGAATCCTGTTTCAAAGGTTCTTTTAAAAAATTATCACCAGCTCTTAAGAAATTTTCGGTAATTTTTTCTAAGCTTCCTTTAAA